>NZ_DJGY01000072.1:0-48253 GCF_002435675.1 Acetobacterium sp. UBA5834
CAGCTCAGGAAATCACTAACAATCTAGCATAAACCAGAGTTTGAGTAATCCATAAAAACCCAATCAGTAAATAAGGAAAGATGCCAATATTAACTGCAATGGAAATGAGCAGACACAATGTCATAACACCGCAGTAAACAAAATTCATGAGTTGGTAGCAACGATAGGACGCCTTGTAAATCACAAATTTTTCAGCTTCATCACAACTTTTGATCCATTCTTTGTCAAAGTTAAAATCGAGTGGGTTGCCTTTTTTCTCGGGATACAAAACTTTTGTCAATTTTATCGTAAGAACCATCATGATTAAAGCAAACGATGTATTGAGTAAAAATAGAATCAGACCAATAAGTACAGGTTCATTCAGGGCATTAGTAACGGTGATTCCGAAGAGACAAAATCCACTGATCATGGTTGCCGAAATTAGCGGAAGTAAAACACCAAGCTGATGATCAATCTGATCAAAAAGGGCATCATCATTAGGATCTAGACGATTTAATTTATGTTTTACTGAGAAGAAGATAATTAGTATCAGCAATGCGCATAATCCAAAGATAAAGAATTGAATGTATAAATTGTTATGCAAGATCAAATTTTGAAAGTTTAATAAACCGTGGAAGATTGCGGTTTCAAAATGAATAATGAACCAACCCAATAATCCGCCAATCAGTGATGAGACGATGATGGCGATTAAAAATTTTAGTGTCTGTTTTTGTATTTTCATTGTTTACTCCTCTTCATATAAAAATAGTTCTTCAACGGTTGTTCCAAATACTTTAGCGATTCTTAGAGCCAAAATAACAGATGGGGAATAGTCACCCCGTTCAATCAGACTGATTGTTTGTCGGGATGTGCCGACCATTTTTCCCAAATCTGACTGGTTCAGATTATCGCGCGCACGATATTCCTTCAAGCGATTCTTCAATCCCACAATGGCACCTCCAGAGCCCATAATTGTTTTGACAATAATAAATGTCATGATGACAACTATTATTGTCAAAAACAGTATAACTCTGACAATAATAATTGTCAAGTGAAGCTTTTCAATTTATTCAATGTTCAATCGTCAATACTTTTGGTATAATAACTATATTTGTATTATTGAGAGTAAAGAAAGAGAAAGCGAGATCAAATGAAAAGTATCTTAATCGATGGGAACAGTCTTTTTTACCGAACCTTTTATGCTATCCGGGAAATGTCAAATTCCAAGGGCGTGCCGACAAATGCCATTTATGGTTTTGTTAATATATTAGTTAAAATTCAAGATGAATATAAACCGGATTATTTAGGGATTGCCTTCGACCTTAAGGGGCCAACCTTCAGACATCTGGCTTATGACGACTATAAGGGCGGACGTCTCAATATGCCAGAGCTTCTGGCGGAACAGTTTTCAATTTTAAAAGAGCTACTAAGAAAAATGAACATTGCCATTGTTGAGCTGGAGGGTTATGAAGCTGACGATATTATTGGCACATTGGCTACCATCGGAGCTGAAAAAGGGATCAAAACAGAAATCATCACCGGCGATCGGGATGCTTTTCAGTTAGTGGGGCCGCAAATTAAGGTCTTGTATACTAAAAAAGGAATATCTCAATTGGAAGAAGTTGATGAAGCCTGGGTACAAAATCAGTATGGTTTGACACCCCCGGATCTGATTGATTTAAAAGCGCTGATGGGTGATAAATCGGACAATATTCCCGGAATTGCGGGAATTGGCGAAAAAACAGCGATCAAATTGATTCAGCAATATGGAAATCTGGAAGCGATCTATGATCACATTGACGATCAAAAAGGTAAGCAAAAGGAAAAAATCATCGCTGGAAAAGATGATGCTTTTATGAGTCGGATGTTGGGAACCATAAAACGGGACGTTCCCTGGCAGGGTGACTTTGAAGAACTGAGCTTTCACGATATTTTTAATCCAGAAAGCATTGCATTGCTCAAGGAATTGGAATTTAATACATTATTATCAAAAATAGATGCAACCGATACAGTGGAAACCATCGAAAAATGCCTTGACTTTCGTTGGATAAAAACGGCTGCTGAAATGGATGAATTGTTTAATAAAATGGCAAACGCCGCAGAAGTGATCATATATTATCATCAAGAGGATACCCAGATTTATTTTGCCCTTGGAATTGAAACGAGCTATTACTACCTTAATTCCGCGGCGGTTGTAAACTTGAAATTTTTTGATAAGCTCAAAAATTTGCCCAATATGAAAACAATCGCACTGGTTAGCCAGGATTTAAAGAACCTGATTCATATTTTTCATAAAAACGGCATTTGTGAAGTTAACGAAGCCTTTGATACCTATATTGCCACCTATCTATTGAGTCCTGGTGATCAGCGCTATGACTTAAAATCTGCCGCCTATCAGTATCTCAATCGAATGATTCTGGATGATGAGGAAATGTTTGGGAAAGGCAAAAAAATGATCAAGGCAGAAGACTTGGACGAACAGCTACTAGCTGACTATATGATCAAAAACTGTGAAACCATCAAAGATTTAAAAGCTGTTCTGGAAAGAGAACTTGAAACAACGGAAATGATGACCTTATTTAAGACCATCGAAATGCCTTTATTGGAAGTGATGGTATCGATGGAGGAACTGGGATTTAAAATTGACTTAAGCCAACTTGAAGTGCTTTCAGGTGAGTTTGAGAGCAAGCTTACCAGTCTCACCAGTGATATCTACGAACTGGCCGAAACGGAAAGTTTTAACATTAACTCTCCCAAACAATTGGGAGAGGTGCTTTTTGAACAGCTAAAACTGCCGATAGTGAAAAAGACCAAAACTGGCTATTCAACCAATATCGAAGTATTGGAGCAACTGATTCATTTTCATCCCATCATTGAAAAAATTATTGAGTATCGGATGCTGTCAAAATTGGATTCGACCTATGGCCGGGGGTTGATGGCTTTTGTAGAACCCAAAACCCAGAAGATTTATTCAACCTTTAACCAGACCGTGGCGGCAACTGGAAGGCTTAGCAGTTCGAACCCTAATCTGCAGAATATTCCGGTAAAAACAGAAATGGGACGAGCGATCAGGCGGGTTTTTGTACCTTCGACGAGTGATCGTATTTTGGTGGATGCCGACTATTCGCAGATTGAGCTCCGGGTTTTAGCCCACCTTTCAGGGGATGAAAACTTGATCGATGCGTTTAGAAAAGAACAGGATATACACACTCGCACCGCCTCTGAAATTTTTGGGATTTCACTGGATGCCGTTACCCGAACCCAGCGTGGCCAGGCCAAAGCCATTAATTTTGGACTGATCTATGGCAAACAGGCTTTTAGTTTGGGGAAAGATCTGGGAATCTCCCGAAATGAGGCGCAAGATTATATCAACCGTTATTTTTCCCGTTATCCCAAAGTTCAGGCTTATATGGATAATGTCAAACAACAGGCTAAAGAAGAAGGTTATGTGACCACCATTTGGGGAAGAAGACGTTACATTCCGGAAATGAACTCCAGAAATGCCATGCTGGTTCAAGCGGGTGAAAGGATGGCCCTAAATACCCCAATTCAGGGGAGTGCAGCGGATATTATCAAGCTTGCCATGATTAAAGTCTATAAACGCCTAAATGCGGAGAATCTAAAAGCAAAGCTGATCCTTCAAGTGCATGATGAGTTGATCATTGATACCCCTAAAAATGAATGCGCCCAGGTGGAGGTACTGATTAAAGAAGAAATGGAAGGGGCGGCTCAATTAAGTGTGCCGTTAACGGTGGATGTAAACACCGGGTTGTCCTGGTATGATGTGAAATAGCAGGTGTAGTAATGAGAATCATTGGAATAACAGGTGGAATTGCTTCAGGCAAGTCCACTGTCACAGATATTTTAAAAAAACGCTTTAACTACATTGTCATTGATGCGGATCAATTAGCTCGCCAGGCAGTTGAGCCGGAAAGTCCTGGCCTAAAGAAAATTATAATGGCTTTTGGAGAGACGGTCATTGATGAAAATGGGGAATTAAATCGTAGTATGCTGGGAGAGATTATTGCTAATAATGACCATGCCAGGACAAAACTCAATGCGATGATTCATCCGGAAGTAAAAAAACTCTATGATCAGCAAATCAGCTTTTATCGAAAATCAGGAATTCCGACAGTTTTCTATGATTGTCCCCTGCTTTTCGAAACAAATCTGCAAAATACGGTCGACGAGACGATTTTGGTGGTTGCAGACAAAGAGATTCGCATTGAGCGGATCATGGAGAGAGATAATCTGACCAGGGAGCAGGCAATCAGACGAATTGAGATGCAGATGTCAGATGAAGAAAAAATCGCTCTGGCTGATACAATTATCGAAAATAATGGCAGCATGAATGATCTTTTAATCACAATCAATGTTTATTTTAGTCGAAGAAAGTTATTAGTGAGATAATCTTGCCATAATGAAAAATTCAAAAAAATGTCGATAAGTAAAAAAAATAGTTGAAATTATTAAGCCATTCCGTTATAATAAAGAAACAGGGTCAAAACACCTGTTATTATGCGAGGATGGTGGAACTGGCAGACACGCAGGTTTGAGGGATCTGTTGCAGCAATGCAGTGAGGGTTCAAATCCCTTTTCTCGCACCAATTTAAAAACAAAAAGTCGATTGCTTATGCAGTCGACTTTTTTCTTTGGATGACGATTTTGGTCTGATCCGTTGTTGGTTATAATTAAGTAAAAAAATAGGAATTTTTGTTATGATAACTTGGCTGTAAAATATTAATTTAAGCGACAGTGATTATGCGAGGTGAAGAATGAAAAAGAAAATATTATCAGGCGTTTTAGCGATTGTGCTATCGCTGGCAATGGTTAGTCCGGTGTTGGCGGACTCGAAAAGTGCCTGTGTGGCGATTGGTGCAGACAATACTGAAGCCCAACTCAAAACGGTTTATGGTTATTTTGATATTAAACGGGGCGATGTCGAGGAAACGGTGGTAACCAATGCGGATGAACGGGAATATCTGGAAGGTGTTGTATCGCTTGATAAAATTGGGTCTTTGGCCTTATCCAGTGTTTATGTCCAGGAAAAAAGTTCTGGCGGAATCGACCTGGAAACCCACAATATTGATTGGGTCACTGACGAGATGTATAAATCGGCCTTGGGAACGGCGGGAATCAAGAATGCCAAGGTGATTGTTGCAGCCTATACGCCGGTATCCGGAACGGGTGCGTTGACTGGCATCTATAAAGCCTATGAAGCAGCAACCGGTGATAGCCTTGATGAAGCGGCCAAAACAACTGCTGTTGAAGAAGTTGTGGTAGTTGGAGAACTTCAGGATGCCATCGGAGATGATGCGGTTAATATTATCAATAGTTTAAAAGGAGAAATTGCCCAGACCAAAACGATGAATGATGATCAGATTCGAGAACTGATCGTTGAGACGGCAGAAAAATATGATACTGTTTTGGATGACCAGCAAGTTGAAGAAATCTTAGTTTTGGTAAATAAGTTCAATGAACTGAATATGGATCCGGATACATTTATTAAGTTGATGGAGGCAAGCCAGCAAACCCAGGGCTTCTTCCAGCAGGTGCAGAACTTTTTCCAGGAAATTGGCAACTTCTTCACGAACTTAAAATAAGAAACAGAAAAACGAATGCGACCGTAAAACGCCATTGTAATCAAACCGATTAGAATGGCGTTTTTCTTTTTAGTAGAACTAAAAGTCAATAATCGTTTTCAAAATACTATTGACAAAAATAAGGTAAACAGATATCATCGTATCTAAAGAAACAAACTTTATTTCAGATAAAGCTTACTTTATAATAATAAATTATTAACAGCCCATTCAAAGAAGCATGGGTTGCAAGAGGTTACTGTGGAAGGACAATTATGAGATTCGTGCCAATATTTTGTTTACGAGAAGGAATGGTTGTTGCGTCGGATCTGTTTGGGGATCGGGGTGAACTGGTACTTCCGAGAAAAACAGTTTTAAATATAGAATTAATTCATAAAATTCATAAGTTTAAGTGTAATGGTCTCTTTATTGAAGAGGAACAGATCCAGAGCATTCCAATTGTGAAGACGATTGACAGCAGTTTGAGAACGAAGACCGTTAACGGGATCAAAGAGATTTTTATTTGTAAAGAGAATAACCAGCCGGTTCAAAAAGAACAGTTCACTGAGATGGAAGATCAAGTTGAAACAATAGTGGATGTGATCCTTAGGAACAAGGAAATGATGTTAAATATGGTTGATCTGAAAGTTTTCGATGACTATACTTATTTTCATTCAGTGAATGTTGCGGTATTATCCATAGGTCTTGGAACAGCCATGGGCCTTGATAAAACAGATTTATGCAACCTTGGATTTGGAGCATTACTTCATGATATAGGAAAGGTCTTTGTACCAAAAGACATTCTTCATAAGCAAGGTCCCTTGACGGATATTGAGTTTTCTGAAATGAAAAAGCATTCATTTTTAGGGTTTGAATATCTGGCCAGTGAATATGTTGGCAGTGTGGGAGCACAGGCTGGAATTCTGGATCATCACGAGAAGTTCTCGGGCGGAGGATACCCGAACAATGCAAAAGGTGACAAGATCTCGTTATATGGGCGGATTATCTCCATTGCCGATGTTTACGATGCCCTGACTTCAGATCGGCCATACCGAAAAGGGTTATTGCCCTCAGAAGCAATTGAATATATTATGGGTGGGACCGGAAATCTCTTTGACCCGGAGCTGGTGCGGGTGTTTGTTAGAAAAATCGCCCCTTATCCGGTTGGAACAACCGTTAAATTAAGCAATGGATTGTCGGGTATCGTCACAGATAATTTTGAGAGCTTTTGTATGCGCCCGAATATACGAATTTTTAAGAATGGCGATTATGAAATAAAACCCTTTGACATCTGTTTGGCAGATCGTCAAGCCCTGAATATTACTGTTGTAGACTATGCCAAGTAACACATTTTAATTTTGGAGGATTTTTTGTGAGAATAATTTTATTAGGAACCCCCGGAGGGGGGAAGGGAACTCAGGCAAAATTGATTTGTGAACACTATGGCATTCCCCATATTTCGACCGGGGATATCTTTCGTAGAAAAATTAAAGAAGGCACAACAGAAGGCAAAGAAATAAGCACTTATACGGAAAAAGGTCAGTTGGTTCCAGATCGACTCACGATTGGTCTTGTCGATGAACGCTTAAAAAATGATGACTGCCAGAAGGGTTTTTTGCTCGATGGCTTTCCCCGTGACAAAAAGCAAGCTGAGGCTCTGGATCAGATCATGAAGGCAAAGAACGAACAGATTAATTTCGTTTTTTTGATTGATGTGCCAAAAGAGATCATTGTTGAACGAATTATGGGACGACGGGTTTGCCCAAAATGTGGTGAAAGTTATCATATCAAATATAACCCGCCAAAGGTAACGGGAGAATGTGATGTTTGTGGAACCCCTTTAATACACCGAGCGGATGATCAGGAAGAAATCATTCTAGACCGATTGGCTATTTATAATCAAACAACTGAGCCAATTTTGGAATTTTATAGAAACAAAGGAATTCTTCATAAAATCAAGGGCGATGGCGGAATCCAAGATATTTTTTCACAAATCGTCACGATTTTAGATGGCGTAAAGTAACGTATAGAAAAAAAGAGAATCCTTTTGTCAAAGAATTCTCTTAGGGTCATCATTAATAGTTATTTGCCTTCCCAAAAAGCCTCGGCCTCTTTTTCCATTTTTTCCAGACGGGTATAATAATCGGGAAATTCATTCAGGTGAGCCAGGGCAATTTTTCCGGTGACGAAAGGATCATCGCCAGTTACGTTTGTGCGGGAGTTATCGGTGCCATGCTCGAGCTCAACATCCATGCCCATTCGAAACTGCTCAATGTCAAATTTACTCCAACTGATTCCTAGCATTCTGCCAATTTCTTTTGCCTGCTCGGTTGTAAATACTTTTTTTGCTGACATAATATCACCTCTTCTTAAAATTTTAAAACGTGACAATACTGGTTGGATTTATTAATACTCAGTTTCATTATAGGGAAAATCAATATATTTGTCAATCAATGAGTGAACGTGTCTTGTTTGGGATTATATATTTGGGGTAAAACAACTAAAATTATACACACAGGAGGGAAAAATGGGGTTTAAGAAAGTTGCTGAAATACAGGAGTTTGCGCAAATTGAAAAGAAACTGATTGAATTGGATAACGAAAAAATTTTGCTGACAAAGGTGGATGGGGATTATTATGCCATATCAAATAAATGCCCCCACATGGGAGGATCTTTGTACAAAGGCACCTTGAGGGATGGTATTATTACCTGTCCAAGACATGGTGCAAAATATGACGCAAAAACTGGCAAGGGTTTGGGAAAACCGAAGATTTTATTTTTGGAATTTAAAATGGAGAATGATCGCAGTTATCCGGTGAAGGTCGAAGACGGTGCGATACTGATTGATATTGATGCTAAGTAAACACGACTAAAATTAATTACCCGAGTGCAGAATGCCGATATTAAAGGCTATTGCGGCACCCGGGCTTTTTTATAGTAGATATATTTTGATTTGTATGATTGTAAAGTTTTAATTTGTTTCCATCGATTCCAGTAGGGGAAGCGCTGCTTCCAGATCTTCATCAACCTGGTTTTCAACCAGTTTTTCAAGGATAATCTGCGGATCCATTTCCAGAATGGTTCGGTCGGAACCATCGCTTAGGCAGATTATGCCTGTTATCGCTGATGAAATTTCTACTGGTTGGATATCATTTAAATTAATTTCCAGGACGCTCACCAGTTTCTCAACTTGAATGGCGATCATTTCATCATCGGATAATTGTAATAATAGCAGATGAGAGGTGTTCAGGCTGGGGTCATCTTTGTCAAATAAGGCCAGGGCATCGACTACTGCATAATAGTGATCATTAAATTCTACAGCCCCCCGAATTACAGCATTGGTACCCGGAACTGAAATGGTTTTGCTGGCTTCGAGTGCTTCAACAACATATGACTGCTCTAAACCATAAACCTGGCCATTAATAACAAAGGTGGCCAGTTTCTTATGTTCATTGTTCATTGAGAAAGCAAAGTCAGATTGCTCGATTTCTTTATCATTTGATCTATTAATGGTGATCTCAGCATAGTCTGCCATTTTTTCAAAAACAAAAGCAATGACATCATTATGGTATCCGTCTGAATTTTTGTATTCACGATAACAGGAAGAACAGGCACAGCCTATGGAATAATAACTGTTTTCGTAAACAAGAATTTCGGATCGGGTTTTGCCATTGGCGACAGTGAACAGTTCATCGGGCAAATCTAGTATATCACCAACGTGATAAGCTTCGTTAGTTGTTGATAGAATCATTTTTTTGCGATCAGCAAAGACAGCAAATGAATTATTATCAGAATGGAGGGACTCTTCTAAAATGGTCCGAAACTGATCTTCACTGTCAAAGACGATGCCGATACCACCAACAGTGCGGTTAGGATTATTAAAATCGGTGATGGATGCCCCGTAAATATAGGTGTGACGATGATCATACAATGCTGTTTGCTCAAAAGGCGAAACAAAATACTTTTCCTGTTTGGAGTTAGCCAGAACTTCACTGATATAGGGGTCTGTGAGCGTTTTGCCAATATCTTCACTACGATTGGGATTTGAAACGGCAATGATGGTTCCAGTTTTATCAAAAATAAATAAATTGCTGTAAACGGTGTAAAGATCATTGATATAGACAAGAATCTCAGTTAACTGTTTTTCTTCGGAAGTTGTTCGCACGTCTTTCGCAAGAATACGCCGAATCGTCGAATCCAATGCCCACCAGCGGCAATCATTAGCGCGTTCATAAAGGTTCCGATCCATGATATCCACCGATAATGAGGCTAAAAAGCTGGTATCGACGAGGCTGGTCGAGACAACCGTTGAAAACAGATTGGAAACGGAGCTTTGAAAAAGACTGCTGGTGTTAGTGCCGATCCGTCCAATGGCTCTTAAAATTGGTTTTAGGCGTGAATACTCGGCATCGATACTATCATCTCTGGCAATGATCTGACCGTTATAGACGATGCGTTTGAGTGACCCGTTAATGGTTTGGGTTTTATTGATAATCTCATTAAGTTCTGACGAAAATGAGTCGGCCTGATGCATCAAACCGGTGGTCACCGATGTATCAATGCTTTTCAGATTTCGATTATCTCGGAAAGCCAGATGGAGAGGTAGCATCACATGACCTTTCCAGCCCAGACCATAGTATTTCTGGTAACCTTGAGTGGCAATGGTTTTGGCAATGTAATCAGAGCCCCGATAGTAGACAACACCATTAACACCAGATTCGACGGGTTCAACAATGGTACCGGTGGGGACATGGTTTTCATCACTGCTGGCGATGACCATGTTGGTGTCGTCGATGATGGTCATCACCGAGCCGTCGTAATCGTTGGTTAATTTTTCAAAGATTTGAGCCATCTCATTTTCGAAGCGGAAACACAAACAGATCAGACCGATCGCCTGGGAAGTCCCTTCCCGGCAGATTCGACTGGAAAAAATATGAGAATTTTTATCACCATATTGGAGTTTCGAATTCTTAAAATACTCGACGAAATTTTGTTCCCCATCCATTGTCTTGATCAGATTGGGTCCTTTGATCTGTTTTCCCAGGATTTCATTTTGCTCATCAAGGTTTGCCAATACCCGGTAGTTATTATCGAGGACGATAATATCTTCATAAACGGAGTATTTCGCAACATAGTCCCGCATCCGTCTCAAAATCAAGTTGCGGTCACTGTCAGTGCGATCCTGGTTTTCGACAAAGCGGCGAATATCGTCATCAGTGGCCAGAAAACCAATATCTGCGGTTCTTTCGAACAGGTTGCGGATGAGAATATCGATGGCCACCTGGGTTTTCGAAATAATCTTCTGCTCCATTTTTTTTAGTTTTTCAGAAACGAGGGTGTCAATCAGCTCTTCCTGCAAATCAATAAAGCCATTTTGAATTTTTGTCATATTGGGAAGAACACTTTTTGATTGGATCGGACAGTTGATTTCAGATAGCAGTTTAATATTATCCCACTGGTCATTTAAATCAGAGATACTTTTATTGCACTCCTGCACATCGGGCATATAGGTTAAAAAATCCTTTTGTTTATATATTATCATTTCAATCTCCTTTTATTAAAAAAGATGCTTAGTGGTTAAACGACTCCAAGTTAAGCATCTTCATTATAATTATAGCCTCAGCTAAATGTAGCATTTTTTTATGGATTTTGCAAGATAATATGGAAAGATTAACAAATTGAAGGGAGTGCTGGGATCGCAATGTTACCGATCAAAACAAAGAAATAATTAACGATTCATCCAAACATCAGCGTCTCCAGAAATTCCAGATCCTCCCGATTCGGTAAAATTTTGCTGGAAAGCTGCGTGTCAAAAACCATGATGTACTGATTTTTGGGATCAAATTTTGGCCAGACGATCTGCCCCTTATACTCAACTCTGAAATTAGGATTACCATATTTAATAAAATTGACCCAGGATTGCTGCATAATCCAGGATAAATTACTGATCTTGGTAGCACGGCGTTGCCCGATGCCGTTGCCAAAAACAAAGGGCAGTTCCATTCCATGGGCAGTATTCAGTCCGACAATTCTCAGGATTGTGGGATCAAAATCAAAATTGTAAAAATAAACATCTTCGCCTAACTGGGCATATCGTTTGGACATCATGACCATCCCGATCAAAAAAGCGGTATAGGTATATATTTCCTGCGCTCGCACCAAAGGCGAGTGGCCGGAATCAACAAAAAAGTGATCCATGGCTTTTTGAGCATTTTCTGGACCAAAAATATGATAGCAGAGCATCTGATAAATACCCAGATTCGTGTGACTTTTAATAAATAGGGACGACTCATCGGTATTATAGCCTGCCAGAATTTTTACTGGATTGAGCTCGCCATTTTTGAGTGCCTGAATAGGGTCTTTTGGCAACACAACGCCATCGTATACTGGCCAGAAACCAAAAGCGTTTGGAACCGTGGCTTGGTTTGACTTAACCATGGAAAGTGCTGCGAAAACATCGCCAGGAAGAGCTCGCAGTTTTTCAAGACCGTCTGCAGAATCTTCAATACCATACAAGTCGCATAGCAGTTTTCCATTAGCCATGGTTTTTTCAAAATGACCGCGATTGAGCACTGAAAAGGCTGAAATTGAAAAAATAGATCCACTTTCAACCACGGCCTGATGAAAAAGCCCTTTTGCCAGCGGCGACAGCATCAGTGCTGTGACACTGTAGGCGCCGGCAGACTGACCGCCGATTGTGATTCGAGCAGGATCTCCGCCAAAGGTCTCGATGTTGGCTTGAAGCCAACGAAGGGCCTGGATCTGATCGAGTAAACCATAATTACCGGTAGTGCCAGCTTCTTCAAGCAACCCCCGGGTTGCCAGAAATCCCAGGGCGCCCAACCGGTAATTAATTGTGACAACCACGACGCCTTCCTGAGCCATCCGACCACCATCATAAATCATTTCGGAGCCGGAGCCTGAAGAGAAAGCACCACCATGTATGAAGACATACACTGGCAGGCGTTCATCTGCCTGAACTGCCGGAGTCCAAATATTTAAAAACAGACAATCTTCGCTTTTTCCGTCCATATGGTAAGTACTTGGAGAATCAACGGTAATACCACCCATTTGAAGCGAGGCGTTGCCATGTTTTGAGCAATCACGAACATCCTCCCAGGTTGGCATCGGTTCAGGGGCTTTAAAGCGACGACTGCCAATCGGAGGGAGAGCATAGGGAATCCCTTTATAACTGGACACGCCCCGTCGAAATTGCCCTTGAACTGGACCGGCTGGGGGATAAAGGATGGGTCTTTTAGACAAATCGTTTTTTTCTTTATTAAAAAAAAGCATAGCATTCTCCTTTGAATTGTGAAAGTAGCCCAGAATAAGGGACTTTATTAACGATGGCCAGCAGCGTATTATTGATTGGCAGGCCAAGTTTTGGGTGATCCTTGAACCGGACTCTGTGTGTAATCCTGATGATAGCGATACACGGTTTCGTAAAATTGATTATGAAGGTCAGTGGCCCGGCAGTCGTAATGGAGCATTTTTTTTTGGAGGGGAGTCAAGTTAAAACGGCTTTTTTTCAAGCTGGAAAGAATTGGTAACCGTCCCTGATTTTTTATTGCTTTCAGGATAGCGGCGCCAGTTTGATTAAAACCCAGTACCCGGAGGTAGGGGACAAACGAGTCGGCCTGAAAGAGGTTTAAGCTTTCTTTGTCCAGTTCCAGCAGCCGATTGCACAAAATTCGACGAACCCGGGTTTGAGGAATGCGTTTTGAGATGATTTTATTGACGCACTCATCCAGGCTGGTGGCAATTTTTAAAGCATCTCTGATTTTATGCTCGAGTCCTTCATTTACATAGGGGGTATTTCTTAGGTGATGAACATCATGGGAAAGAATCTGCAGTCTCAGGGCGTTGAGAAAATAATCATCGCCCTGGAGATTGTAGTTTTTATTAAATGAGTTAATCAGAAGTTCAGGCAAATAAGGAAGCCTGTTATCCAAGCTTCTTAAAATTGCTGTTGCTGATTCCGGGTGGACAAGGGCATCCTTTAAAATCGAACGGATACCACTGGCACTGAGATACTTAGAGGGCAATACGCTGTGATAGTCGGCTCCTTGCCGCTTAACAGTCATTGAATCGATGGTACTTTGGGTTTTGTGAAGGGCTTTAAGATATTCAAGAGCCAGGATGTTGTTCGGGGTTTTTAAAAGATTACTAGCCTCATGGCCCAGGTAGGAACGAATCGCCAGCTCTCGGGCACGGGGAAAAGAAACCCCGGTCGCCAACTCCAGTTTAAGGAAATTTTTAAATTCAGCTGGTTCTTGAACCAGTATCTCAGCCAGATTATTTAAAGGACGGATATGTCCGAATTCGGAACCAAAAGAGAGGACATCGATCACGCCGGTGGCATTAAAAATTTTTATTCCGCCATGTGCAAAGGTTTCGGCACTTTGGCAGGCGTAACCAAAAGGCAGTTCGCAGACCAAATCTACGCCAGCGGTCAGCGCTAGGCGGGCACGTTCCCACTTATTTAAAATAGCAAATTCGCCTCGCTGAGTCAGACTGCCACTCATAAGAACCATCACGGCATCGCACTTGCTTTCTTTTTTTGAAGTTTGGATTTGCCAGGCGTGACCCAGGTGAAACGGATTATATTCGGCAATGATACCAAGAATTTTCATATTGGCCTCTCTTTTGTTAAAAAAATAGCAATTTTTAAATTTATTATCGAAATATGACAAAAAAATAATGGTATTATTTGCTTATTACTGTTATTATATAGAACGTATGAAACGTAATCAATAAAAAACTAAAGGAGAGTAATTATTAATGAATGTACTTGTTATTAACTGCGGCAGTTCTTCACTTAAATATCAATTGCTTGATATGACTACTGAAGAAGTTTTGGCAAAGGGTTTAGTTGAAAGAATTGGTATCGAAGGATCTGTTTTGGTTCACGAAGCGCCAGGTCAAGACAAGGTTAAATTAGAACAACCGATGAAGACACATAAAGAAGCGTTGAATCTTGTCATGGCTGCTTTAGTTGATCCTGCACACGGGGTCGTGAAGTCTTTAGAAGAAATCTCTGCTGTTGGCCATCGGGCTGTGCACGGTGCTGAAACATTTTCTAATTCAGTCGTTATTGATGATGCGGTTATTAAGAGCCTGGAAGAGTGTTCAGAACTGGCACCTCTTCATAATCCAGCCAACCTGATTGGGATTAATGCGTGTCGGGAATTACTGCCAAACGTACCAATGGTAGCAGTATTTGATACCGCTTTCCATCAGACCTTGCCTGGTGAAGCTTTCATGTATCCACTCCCTTATGAATTATATGAAAAATTCAAAATCAGAAAGTATGGTTTCCACGGAACTTCTCACAAATTTGTAAGTCAGGCTGCTGCTGAATTAATGGGTAAAAAACTGGAAGACTTAAAACTGATTTCCTGTCATTTAGGCAATGGTGCCAGTCTCTGCGCCATTAAAAACGGTAAATCGGTTGATACGTCAATGGGATTAACACCGCTGGCAGGACTGGAAATGGGAACCCGGTGTGGCGATATTGACCCGGCTATTATTCCTTTCCTGGTCAACAAAGGCTACACTGTTGAAGAAGTTGATGTACTGATGAATAAAAAATCAGGTGTACTTGGTGTATCTGGAATCAGCTCCGATTTCCGTGATGTTGAAGGCGCTGCTAATAACGGTGATAAACGAGCGCAATTAGCACTGGATATTTTCCATTATCGGGTTCGAACAACAATCGGTGCTTATGTAGCTGCAATGGACGGCGTTGATGGTATTATTTTTACAGCTGGTTTAGGCGAAAACTCGACAACCTCCCGGGCGGCCATTTGCGGTGGTTTGAAATACTTGGGAATTACTATCGATCCAGTTGCCAACAGCAAACGCGGCGAAGCAACGATTATCTCTGATAAGGATTCTAAAACAACGGTAATGGTTATTCCAACCAATGAAGAATTAATGATAGCGAGAGACACACTGGCATTAGCTAAATAATGTAAAGTATTTCACTTGACAAAACGGGCAATCGTCTATATAATGATGATTGCCCGTTTGGAGTGATAAAATGAATTTTGAAATCAATAAGCTATTGCAGGAAAAAATAATCCCTTTTGAATTTGTTGTTAAAAATACCGATTTAAATGATATAGAGGGAGAACTGGATGAACATGGAGCCTTAGTGTGTGGAACCATTGAGAAGTTATCGAAAGGTAATTTTTTAGTAACTTTCACCATCGAGATGACTATGATCTTTCCCTGTGCGCGTTGCCTAGAACCAACCCCAATCGATTGTCTTTATGACTATACGGATACGGTAACGGTTGAAGATGACGAAGCAATACTTGATTTATTGCCCGTCGTTGAAGAATGCATTTATATTAATGAACCTTTCCGTGTACTGTGCAGTGAAGATTGTGCGGGTTTGTGTCCAAAATGCGGCAATAATTTAAATCACGAGCAATGTGAATGTGACAAATTTGGTGATTATGATCCTCGATTTGAAGCGTTGAAAAATTTATTGTAAGTGAAATGACTTTACTATTAGGAGGTGTGAGTGATGGCTGTACCAAAGAGAAAAACTTCAAAATCAAGAAGAGACAAAAGAAGAACACATTACAAATTAAATATTCCAGGAATGAGTACTTGTCCAAAATGTGGTGAAATTAAATTGCCTCATCGAGTTTGCAAGTCTTGTGGCACATACAAAGACGTTAGCGTTATCAGCTTCAACGAATAAACAGAGTCTAGACTCTGTTTTTTCTCTATCTGGGATTATTTCAGACCCGGATAATTTTTAGCGATAGTGTTTACTGAATAGCTTTTTTCTGGGATAATAGACAGATATATGGGAGGGTATAATTTTGAATATATTTTTAGATGCCATGGGTGGTGATCATGCACCCTATGAAATCGTCAAGGGTGCCATTGATGCTGTAAAAGAATATGATGTCAAGCTGACCCTGGTGGGTCACAGGCAGGCCGTTCTAGAAGAACTTTCAAAATACGATTACCCTAAAGACAAGATAGAAATTCTGCACGCCGAAACGGTCATTGAGAACACGGAAGAACCGGCCATGGCGATTCGGCGAAAACCGGATTCCTCGCTGGTGGTGGCCTTGGATGAAATGAAAAAAAGAGAAAATGCGGTGCTGATTTCGGCCGGTAGCACTGGTGCACTTTTATCTGGTGGTTTATTAAAGCTTGGTCGGATCAAGGGGATAAAGCGGCCTGCTTTAGCGGCGACTTTACCCAAAAGCGATGGCGTGTTTGTGCTCATTGACACGGGTGCCAATGCCGATTGCAAACCAGAGTATCTGGAACAGTTTGCTCAATTGGGAAAAATTTATTCAGAAAATGTTTTAGGTAAAAATAATCCGGGGATCGGTTTGATCAATATCGGTGCTGAAGCAAAAAAAGGCAACAGTCTGGTAAAAGCTGCTTACGAGCTTTTGGAAACTGGTGATTTTAATTTTTTGGGCAATGTGGAAGCACGGGATCTACCCGAAACCAAGGCTGATGTGTTAGTCTGTGACGGATTCACCGGGAATATCGTTTTGAAATTAACTGAAGGCATAGCGGCGTATTTGCTCAAGGGAATGAAGACATCAATCATGAGCAACACCAAAGGAAAAATTGGAGGAATGCTGATTAAAGACAATTTACGAAGTTTTAAGAAGCAATTTGACTATGCTGAATATGGTGGGGCACCTTTTCTGGGAGTCAAGGGCGGAATCATTAAAGCCCATGGCAGCAGCGATGCCTTTGCCATCAAAAATGCAATAAGGCAGAGCATGAAGTTTATTGAAAATGATGTGTTGCAAAAAATAACTGATAATGTAAAAAATATGGAGGCTTAAATCATGGATGAACGATTCTTAAAAGTCACGGCGATTATTTCAGAACAACTTGATGTTGATATTGATAAAATTACCCTTGAGACCTCACTCATTGATGATCTGGAGGCAGATTCACTGGATGTGGTTGAACTGATTATGGCATTCGAAGATGAGTTTGGTACAAAAATTGACGAAGGTGCATTAGAGAATATCCAAACAGTGGAAGATATTATCAACGCAATTTCCTGAGTAAACAAAATGAGTGCCGAAACAAAAATTGGCACTCATTTTCAAACAATTACGAAGTTTACACCAGGCGTTTGCATGTTTGGTCTTTTGATTGGGAATAGCGAGAAACGCCCAGGCGGGATCTCGTAATCGATAAGGGGGGATATTACGTGACAATCGAAGAAAAAATCGATTACCGTTTCAAAAAGAAAGATTTATTAAAAGTAGCATTAACACATAGTTCACATTCAGGAAATTCAACCAATAATGAACGACTTGAATTCTTGGGGGATGCAGTATTGGAACTGATTATCAGTGAGTATTTATTTTTAGCTCACAAGTTATCTGAGGGTAAAATGACGAAAATCCGTTCCAATATTGTATGTGCCGAGTCTCTTTCCAAGGCGGCTTATGAGCTTCATTTGGGAGATCATATCTTTTTGGGTAAGGGAGAAATTGTAACCGGTGGCCGACAGCGAAAATCGAATCTTGCGAATGCATTTGAGGCCCTGATTGGGGCTGTTTTTTTAGACAGTAATTTCGAAACGACACGAAAAGTTGTCCTCAAAGTACTGGAAAACAATATTCAACTGGCGTTATCAGGTGCCTTGGTTAAAGACTATAAAACTGAACTTCAGGAGTATATTCAAAAGAATAATGACAATGTGATTGAGTATATTCTGGAGCGGTCTGAAGGACCAGAACACAACAAGACCTTTTATATCAATTTGATTTTTAATGGCGATTGTGTGAGTCATGGGATCGGAAAAAGTAAAAAAGAAGGGGAACAGGACGCTGCAAAGAATTATTTGCATAAGACCAGGAAATTGTAAATTGAGGTGAAGGCTTGTATTTAAAAAAATTGCGATTGTCGGGGTTTAAATCATTTGCAGACCCTGTAAGCCTTGAGTTTTCAGAAGGTATTTCTGCAATTGTTGGTCCTAACGGCAGCGGAAAAAGTAATATCACCGACGCCATCAAATGGGTTTTGGGTGAACAAAGCATAAAATCCCTGCGGGGAAAGAAAATGGAAGATGTAATCTTCTCAGGAACAGAAAAAAAACCAGCCTCAGGTTATGCCGAGGTTGTTTTGATTTTAGACAATAAAGATGGTACACTGGAAAACTATCCTCAGGAAATAGCGATATCCAGAAAACTATTCAGATCAGGTGAAAGTGATTATGCCATCAATAAAAAGAGCTGTAAACTTAAAGAAATTCACAGCCTCTTTATGGATACAGGCTTAGGAAAAAATGGTTATTCGTTAATCAGCCAGGGCAGTATCGAAAATATATTAGCCAGTAGCCCCACGGAACTTCGGAATATTTTTGAAGAAGCGGTGGGCATTGTATCGTATAAAACAAAAAAAAACGAGGCCGAAAAAAAACTGGAACAAACCCAGGGCCATTTGGATCGGCTTCGGGATATTATGACCGAAATCGAAAAACAACTAGGACCATTAAAAAACCAGTCCCGGAAGGCTCAAAACTGGTTAGTTTTGCATGAGGAATTAAAGACTGTTGATCTGGTCATCTTTTATCGGAAAATGAGCAGTGCCGTCACGGAACTTGAAGAACTAAAAATAAACCTTAAAAATCAAATAAAAAGCTGCAATCAAATTGAAGCGGCCATTCAAAAAAAGGATGAGCTCTATCAAAAATTGACCATCGAAAACCGCGAATTGGATCTTTTAACTGATGCTGAAAAGAAGAATCTTAGTGTTCTCAGCACGGATTTTGATCAGGTACAGCGGGAAGCGATCCGCTGTAAAAGCCAGTTGGAGGCCAATGAAATAAGCCAGCAACGGCTTGCCAAAGAGCAGGAAAATTTGTCTTTTCAGATTGATGAAGCCCGAGCCAGAATCAATGGTCTTGAACGTGAAAAAAAAGTATTGCTCGAAAATCTTAAAAACCATGAAACGGCCTGGCGTGAAATGGATAACACGCTTCACAGTCTGCTGATTGAAGAACAGCAGGAAAAAGAGCGAATCAAAGCGACTCAAGATGCAATTCAAAATCATCAATCCTGTTGTGAAAGTTTGGAGATAAAGCGTTTTGAAATAAAAACGGCGATTCAGGAGGCAACAACAGAGTCTTCTTTTATAAAAAAGCACTTGGATGAAGCCTTGGTCAACCAAAATCAAATCACTTCAGATTTGGAACAACATAAAATAGAACTGGACAAACTACGAGAAAAAAAGCAGCAACAGAACGAGCTCTATAGCCAGTTGCAGTCTCAGTATAGTCAAGTTTTGGAAGAACAGCAAAAAATTCAGCATCAGGTCCATCACATTTCCAATAATTTAAAAGTTAATGCCTCTAAAGCAGAGTATTTAAAGAATATTCAAAAAAATTATCAGGATTATTTTCCGACCATTCGAAAACTGATGACATCTGAAAAACTGCTGGGCCCGGTGATCCATGAGGTGTATGGGCCGGTTGGCGAACTGATCACCACAAAACCCAGGTATCTCCAGGCCATTGATATTGCGTTGGGGGCAAAAAGCCAGAACATTGTGGTAGCCACAGTTAAGGTTGCCAGTGATTGCATAAATCTCCTGAAAAAAGAACGTTTAGGACGGGCAACCTTTTTACCACTGGATAATTTAAAATACAATTCAATTGATGACCGAACCCGGGCGGCGCTTAAGAATATGTCCGGGGTGGAAGGAATTGCCAGTGAGTTGGTTAAAACTGAAGCTGCTTATGCGGCGGCAATCGAAAGTCTTTTAGGACGGATCATCGTTGCCAGTGATTTTGCTTCGGGACGAGCTATCCAGAATAAATTGGCATCGCGTTTTACGGTGGTGACGCTGGAAGGTGAAATCTTCTATCCCGGCGGTGCTATTGTCGGCGGTCAAAGCAAAGATAACCGGCAGTCCCCGCTGTCTAAAAAAATTGAAATCCAGAATCTGGAAAAGGAAATGGAAGCTTATAAAAAAGCCCTCGTTCTTGCAAAAGACCAGGAGTTACAGTCGCACGCATCAATATCTCAGCTGAGTAAACAATTAAAAGAATTGGAATATGAACACAATCGTTGCAAACAGGGTTTGTGGGAAAAAAATAAACGGATTGAAGATTTAACTGAAAAACAACATGTAAACACCCGTTCAATCGCAGTTCACAAGAAAAAGCTTCAGGAGCTAAGTCTGACACTCGAACAATCCAGTCAGGAACTGACAAAGATAGAAACGGCCTACAATCAGGCGAAAGAAGCGACTAAAGAGCAGGATTCCGATGATCGCACTCAGGAGATTCGGGAGCGGTTGGATGATTTTCGGTTAAAAATTTCTGACAGGCAAATGATCATCACTCAGATTAAAGGTGAAATTGCCGGGCTTGATCAACAAATTATCTTGATGCAGGAACAATTGACTCACCAAACAACCAAAAAAACGGCGTTAGAAAAAGAAATTGGATGCTACCACAGCGATTCGAACGACTTGATTCAACTTCAGCAGAATCTGGAGGCGGATTATCAACGATTGTCGAAGCTGATTGAAGCCCATCGCAACAAAAATAAACAAGCGACGGAACTGCAAAAAGCAAACGCCCAGCGGCTGGAAACACTGCAGGAAGAAATCAAAAATGATAATCATCAATTGATTGTTGAAAATGACAGAAAGAACACTGTTTCCAGCCAAGTAGACAGTCTGCAGTTACAGATGAACCATTGGGAAGATACTATCTATAAGAGTTATGAAATCAATTATTTGATGGCCGAAGATGCCTACCGGCAGCTGGAACAAGACAAGAAACTGGATGCGCTGGATTTATCTGAAGAACGTCAGCGTGATTTACGAGAAAAAATTAATGCTCTCGGTAATGTCAATCTTAATGCGATTGAAGAATATCAAGAAATTCTCATCAGGCATGATTTTATGAAAGCACAGATGGATGATCTTAAAGCCGGAAAAAGCGAACTGTTGGATATTATCAATACCCTTTATGACGCCATGACTGAGCAGTTTAAGGCTAACTTTATCAAGCTTCAGGAAAACTTCACCCGGATCTTCAGTATTCTATTTGAAGGCGGTCGGGCTTATCTGGAGTTTACCGATCCCACCGGGGTACTGGAAGGGGGAATTGAGCTGGTGGCTCAGCCCCCGGGGAAACGGCTGCGCCATATTTCGTTGCTTTCTGGTGGTGAAAAATCGATGGTTGCCATTGCTCTGCTATTTTCCTTTCTGGAAATAAACCCTTCGCCATTTTGTGTAATTGATGAAGTGGACGCCGCCCTGGATGATCACAATATTTACCGGTACATTTCGTATCTGAAAAAAGTGGCGGAACATAATCAATTCATCACGATTACCCATCGCCGCACCACCCTGGAAGTCTGTGATAATCTCTATGGGGTATCGATGTCCAAGGATGGGGTTTCGCAATTGGTGTCAGTCCGACTGACGGATTATGCATAAAATAATATCATGGATAATGTTAAAGTGATTGGGTAGTACACTCATTTTAGCTCCAATTGATGAAGTAAAACTAAGGAGGCAATTATGGAATTAAGTTTATATGAACGGATGCGCAATAAACTGATCAAAACAGCTGACAATTTTAAGGAGAAAATTGAAAATGTCATGTATATGGGCAGTTTTGACGATGATTTCTTCGACGAACTGGAGGAAACGCTGATTCTTTCGGATTTAGGGGCGCAAACTTCGGTGAAAATCACTGAAGCGCTCCGAGCAAAGATTAAAGAAACCCGATCCAAAAGCAAGGAAGAAGTCGTGGGTTTTCTAAAAGAAATCCTGGTGGAGATGGTTCAGGTAGAAACCGAAAAACCCCAACTTCCTACTATTATGCTGATTGTCGGGGTCAATGGGGTTGGTAAAACCACCACTATTGCCAAGCTTTCCGAGCGTTATAAAAAAGAAGGAAAAAAAGTTGTTATTGCGGCTGCTGATACCTTTCGAGCTGCGGCGGTGGAACAACTCGACGAATGGGCTAAACGGGTTGGTGTTGATATTATCAAAAGTACAACCGGCGCTGATCCCAGCTCGGTAATTTTTGATGCCATTGGGGCAGCTAAGGCCCGGAAGGCCGATATTCTGATTTGCGACACCGCCGGACGACTCCATAACAAGGTCAACCTGATGAAAGAACTTGAAAAGATCAGCCGGGTGATTAACCGGGAAGGTGAAGGCTTTTCGATCCACAATTTAATGGTGCTGGACGCCACAACCGGTCAAAATGCCATTAATCAAGCCCAGGTCTTTCATGAATGTGTGGAAATCAAGGGTATCGTTTTGACCAAGCTGGATGGTACGGCTAAAGGTGGTATTGCCATTTCGATTATTGATGAAATGCAGATCCCTATCGAATATGTTGGCATCGGTGAAAAATCGGAGGACCTTATAGATTTTGATCCAAAGAAATTTGTTGATCTGTTGTTTGAATAAGGCTTTGTGTGATTGTGAAATCGGACACCACAGGTTGTAACAAGCTTAAACTTTTAAGAGAAAAAATCTTGAAATTATTGAAGAAATGTCCTGAAAATCGGGAATAAAAGCTTGACTTTTTCTCTGCCAGGACTTACAATAGGTAAGTCGTCAAGTAAATATCCTTTACGACGATGCTGAAGGTGCTTATGGAAAAAAAAGTAGGGGAACAGTATTTATTTGATTTTTATGGTGAGCTGCTGACTGCTAAGCAGAAGCAGATTTTAGAGTATTACTACGATGACGACTATAGCCTGGCGGAAATTGCCGAGGTAATGGCAGTTACCCGACAGGGTATTTTTGATGTGATTAAACGCTCGAAAGCCATGATGGAAGCCTATGAAGAAAAACTGGGACTCATCGCCAAGTTTTTAAAATCTCAAGTTCTTTTGGAAGAAATTGAGAAAGAACTATTGGATTGTGTTGATCGGGAAAAAGACGAACAGCTTAAATCCGAATTGATGCTGGTGGTTGAAAAACTGAAAAATGTCAGTGAAGAAAACTAGAGGTGACAGATGATCTTTGAAGGATTAAATGAAAAATTTCAAAATATATTTTCCCAACTAAAGCGCAAAGGAAAACTCAACGAAAAAGACATCCAGGAAGTTAATCGGGAAATTAAAATGGCCCTATTAGAAGCTGATGTCAATTTCAAAGTCGTTAAACAATTTACCAAAAATATCGGTGAACGGGCAATCGGCCAAGAGGTACTAAGTAGCCTGACGCCCGGGCAACAGTTTATTAAAATTGTCAAAGACGAAATGACAGCCCTTTTAGGTGGCGAAATTGAGCGGATGGACTTTGTTCAGGGCCGCCAGAACGTGTATATGATGGTCGGTCTTCAGGGGGCTGGTAAAACAACGACCGCAGCCAAGCTGGCCAACTTGTTGCGCAAAGAAAAAAAATTCAAGCCACTACTGGTCGCCTGTGACGTCTATCGTCCGGCAGCAATTAAACAGTTGGAAATCCTCGGGGATGAATTAAAGATTGACGTCTATTCCGAACATGATGTAAAAGATCCGGTGGGGATAGCCAAACGGGGACTGCAAAAATCAATTGAAGGTCATTATGATCTGGTGATCATGGATACCGCCGGTCGCTTGCAAATTGATGAAGCCTTGATGGCTGAATTGGTCAACATCAAAGAAGCGATTAATCCTACCGAGATTTTATTAACGGTCGATGGGATGACTGGTCAGGAGTCGGTCAATGTTGCCAATGAATTTAATCGTCTACTGGATATTTCAGGAGTAATCTTAACCAAACTCGACGGCGATACCCGGGGTGGTGCCGCCTTATCGATTACTTATACAATTGGTAAAGCCATCAAATATATCGGAACCGGTGAAAAATTGACCGATATTGAACTCTTTTATCCAGATCGGATGGCATCACGAATTTTGGGAATGGGGGATGTATTATCCTTTATTGATAAGGCCCAGAGTATGATGGATGAGGAAAAGGCCAAAGAACTTGAAGAAAAGTTCAGAAACCAGGATTTTGATCTTAATGACTTTCTCGATCAGATCAAGCAGATTGAAAGCATGGGCTCGATCAGTAGCTTGCTGGAAATGATGCCGAGGGCCAATAAAAAAGCATTGAAGAATGTGGATTTATCTGGTGCTGATACCAAGAAAACCGAGGCTATCATCTTGTCGATGACTAAGGAAGAACGTCATAAACCAGGGATTATCAATGCCAGCCGACGAAGACGAATTGCGTTGGGGAGCGGTACCATGGTTGCGGACGTCAACCGGTTGTTAAAGGGATTTGAACAATCCAAAAAGATGATGAAACAAATGTCAAACCCAAACATTGCAAAAAAAGGACGGATGAAGTTACCGTTCATGTAGACTGAAATATGATTAGTGTTATCAAGGACTTTATGTCATTAGATAAAGAAGTTAAGAAAGGGGGAACGAACATGGCAGTTAAAATCAGATTAAAAAGAATGGGTAAAAAGAAAAAACCTTTTTATAGAATCGTTGTTGCCGATGCACGAGCACCACGTGATGGTAAGTTCATCGAAGAAATTGGATACTACAACCCTTGTGTTGACCCTGCACTCGTAAAAGTCGATGCAGATAAAGCCAAAACATGGTTGGCCAATGGCGCAAAACCAACAGATACCGTCAAGTATTTGTTAAAAAGAGAAAACGTAATCGAGTAGTACCAGGAGGTAAATGATGAAAGAACTTGTGGAAATTATTGCAAAGGCTCTTGTTGAACACCCCGATGCGGTATCTGTCCAGGAAGTTGAAGGCGAACAGTCCATTATTTTGGAACTCAAGGTCGCAGACGACGATATGGGCAAGGTCATTGGAAAACAGGGGCGTATCGCAAAAGCAATTCGTACCGTCATAAAAGCCGCTGCCACGAAAGAAGATAAACGTGTCATGTTGGAGATCATCCAATAAAGGCATTGGGCTGTGTATACAGCTCTTTTTTTTCGGGTGTTTTTAGGGTTTAAACAGGAGAAAATAATGGAAAATAATAATCGTTTAATCATCATTGGCCGGATTCTTGGCGTACATGGAATTAAGGGTGAATTAAAAGTTCAACCGCTGACTGATGATCCGGGTCGTTTTTATGATCTGGATGAGGTCATTTTAATCCATGATAAAGCTGCAACAGATTATAAGATTACGAATTGCCGTCTTCATAAAAACAATGTATTGCTGTTTCTGGAAAATGTAAAAAACCGTAACGAGGCTGAAGCATTAATTGGCCGGGAAGTCGGGATTCCCCGGGAACTGGCAGTGGCATTGTCTGAAGATGAATTTTTTATTGAAGACTTGTTGGGATTGCCAGTTTACAATGACGGAGTGTTGCTTGGAAAAATAACCGATGTGATGCAAGCAGGCGGGGTGGATGTTTATACCATCACTGCCGACAAGAAGGTCTATTGCGTTCCGGCCCGCAAGCTTTATTTTACAAAAATCAATGTTACTGAAGGCCGGATCGATGCCAGTATCCCTCAGGAAATATTAGAGCTATGAGATTTTATTTCTTAACTTTATTTCCGGAAATCTTTGAAATATATTTTCAAACCGGGATGATTGGCCGAGGTGTCAAAGCGGGTCTGATTGACTATACGGTGATTAATATTCGGGATTTTTCCGGAAATAAACATCATAAGGTTGATGATACCCCTTACGGTGGCGGTGCCGGGATGGTGATGGCGGCACCTCCGATTGTCGCCGCCCTGAAAAGCATTGCTGATTTAGGCACATATCCAGTTATTTACTTGACCCCTGGCGGCAAACCATTTGAACAAAAAGATGGGATAAAGCTATCGGAGTATCCGGGCATCATTTTTATCTGTGGTCATTACGAAGGAATTGACCAGCGGGTGATAGATGCTTATGTGGATCTGGAATTTTCAGTGGGGGATTATGTCTTGACTGGTGGTGAATTACCGGCCTTAACTCTGGCTGATGCCATTGCTCGACATATTCCCGGCTTTCTGGGAAATAGCGACAGTTTGGCAGAAGAATCCTTTGAAAGCCATCTGCTGGAATATCCCCAGTATACCAAACCCCGGGAATTTGAGGGCCAGGAAGTGCCTGAAGTATTGCTCTCCGGCAACCATGCCGCAATCAACAAATGGCGCTTATTACAGGCAGAAACACGGACCCGGTTGAAGCGGCCTGACTTATTTGAAAAATATCAAAAAAGCTTGCATAATGAATAGACAAAGTGTATAATATATCAGTATGTTATTAAGTGAGACGGTCCTCTGTACCCGATGCATGAACGTCGCAAATCGAATATTAAGGAGAAAATAATGGACATTATCAAAAAGATTCAATTAGAAAACATGAAGGCTGAGCCACCAAAATTTAGTGTTGGTGACACCGTTAAAGTTCATGTTAAAGTAATCGAAGGTAAAAAAGAACGTATTCAGATTTTTGAAGGCATCGTCCTTAAAAAGCAAAACGGCGGTGTTGGCGAAACGTTTACGGTACGAAAAATCTCGTCTGGCTTTGGGGTAGAAAGAACCTTCCTGGTGCATTCGCCAAAAATCGAAAAGGTTGATGTGGTTCGTCGTGGTAAGGTGCGTCGAGCTAAGCTTAACTATCTTCGTGACCGTGTTGGTAAAGCAGCAAAAGTCAAAGAAAAAAGAGCGTAATTCAGAGGCTATCAAGCCTCTTTTTTGGTTAATTCAAGCGTTTTAATAACTAGAAATTTAGCAAGGAAGTGAAAAAATGAAAGAAGATCAGGAATCTAAAGGTAATTTGGAACTTAAAGAATGGATTCAATCCGCTGTGATTGCCATTGTGCTTGCTTTTATCATAAAGATGTTTTTGTTCGACTTTGTCATGGTTCAGGGCAGTTCGATGTTTCCCACGCTGGTGGAGGGAGATCGTCTGATTGTCAATAAAATAGGCTATACCATCGGTGAACCGGATTATGGCGATATTGTGATCCTCAGTTATAGTGATAGCATTGAGTATGTCAAGCGGGTCATTGGCAAGGGCGGCGATACCATTGCAATCAAGGATATGGTAGTTTATCGTAACGGCGAACCGCTAGAGGAGGATTATATTAACCCTGATCCTTATGAAGACT
The DNA here is from genome assembly GCF_002435675.1 of Acetobacterium sp. UBA5834. Lineage (NCBI taxonomy): Bacteria > Bacillati > Bacillota > Clostridia > Eubacteriales > Eubacteriaceae > Acetobacterium > Acetobacterium sp. UBA5834. The sequence goes on from NZ_DJGY01000072.1 coordinate 27,618, forward strand.
TTGCTGAGGTTACCGTCCCAATGGGAACCTATTTTGTCATGGGTGATAATCGGGCCAATAGCTCAGATAGCCGTTATCCCAGCCTGGGTTTTGTCGAAAGGGATGCCATTGATGGGAAAGTTATCTTTAGAATCTGGCCGCTTTCAGAAATTGGTACGGTATAAGGATGTCTGAAGAAAAAATAGAATATATACAATGGTATCCCGGGCACATGGCCAAAGCCAATCGGGAAATTAAAGAAAAACTCAAACTGATCAATGTGGTAATCGAAGTAGTTGATGCCAGATTACCGCTTTCCAGCAAAAATCCCGAAATTAATCAGTATACCTGGAATAAGCAGCATATCCTGCTATTGAACAAGTCAGATTTAGCCGATCCGGAAGTCAGTCTGGAATGGATTGAGTGGTTTAAAAAAAATACCGATATTCAAAAAGTGGTGCTGTTTGATGCCTTTGACCGTCGGATGAAGACTGAGTTGGTCAGAACCATTCAGGATTTGAATGTAAAAGAAAAAGCTCAGGTAAAATGTCTGGTTTGTGGAATCCCCAACGTTGGTAAATCCACAGTAATCAACAGTCTGATCGGTAAGAAAAAAACTCAGATTGGCAATAAGCCAGGAGTCACCAAGGGGCAGCAATGGCTGAGTACCCCGGATCACCTGATGCTTTTGGACACCCCGGGAATCTTATGGCCAAAATTTGAAGATCCCCTGGTCGGTCTCCACTTAGCCTGGTTGGGTTCCATTAAGGATACCATTTATGAAAAAGAGAACATCGCTGCAGATCTGTTAAAATATCTACTAATCTATTATCCGGGAGATTTGGAAGCTCTATACAAAATTGAGGTCGAGGGCAAAAATATCCCGGAGGTATTCGATGCCATTGCAAAAAGTCGGGGATTGTTGATTAAAGGTGGCGAATATGATTATGCCCGCACCAGTGTGCTGATTCTCAACGATTTCAAAAACGGCCGAATTGGCCGGATTACGTTGGAACGACCAGAGTAACGATGGACTTGTGACAGTCCCTGCTGGTAACGATAAAACAACCAATTTTTATTGAGAGTTGGTTGTTTTTTATTTGGGTTAGAATGGATTATTGGGTGGTGTTGTCTATATTTGTTTTACCACTTGTAGTATAATGACGGTAGAATCGTAATAAAGAGGTAATCATGAAAAAAATTGATAATATGACTGTTACACAGATAAAAGAGTATGTTGTGACCAGGCAGAAGGAAGAATATCCTAACCTGATCCCGATGCTGAAAGAAGATCATCGGGCTGCTGTTAAAAAAATTGGGCAAAATTTAGAGAAGAAAACCGCAGCCAGAGACCAGGAAGTTCAACGAATTGAAAAAATGAAATCAATTGAATCCGGTTACTATGATCAGGGTATCTTGAATATCGGTGGCATCGACGAGGTTGGGCGGGGTCCCTTAGCAGGACCAGTGGTGACCTGCGTCATTATTCTGAAACCAGATTCCAGTCGCTTATATGTTAATGACTCAAAAAAAGTTGCGAAAAAAAATCGTGAAACTTTGTGTGAACAACTCCTTGAAGATGCTGTAGATTATGCCATTGGACAGGTTGATTGTGATGTGATTGATAATTTGAATATTCTTAATGCGACCAAAAAAGCCATGACTGATTCGCTGGCGAAGTTGTCTATTAAACCGGATTTGCTCCTGATTGATGCTCTTCATATCGATACAGATATCCCCCAGAAAGCGATTGTCCATGGTGATGCCACCAGCTATGCCATTGCTGCAGCAAGCATTGTTGCCAAAGTCTACCGGGACAATCTGATGCAGATTTATCACGAAGAGTACCCGGAGTACGGTTTTGATCACAATATGGGCTATGGAACGGCTGAACATATAAAAGCCTTAAAAAAATATGGACCGACGCCGATCCACCGTAAAAGTTTTATTCAGAATCTGGGCTTAAAATGAAAACACATAATGTAAAAAAAGGTAAAGCCGGAGAAGCGTTAGCATTAAACTATTTAAAAAATAACGGTTTTCAGATTTATGAAACAAATTATAAAAAGCCATCTGGAGAAATCGATCTCATTGCAAAAGATCATGACACATGGGTATTCATTGAAGTAAAATATCGAAAAAATCTGGATTTTGGATATCCCCGGGAAGCGGTGAACCGGTCAAAACAAAAACGAATTGGTAAAACAGCGCTTTGGTACATAAAAGAAATGCAGCTCGATGATGTCAATATCCGCTTTGATGTTATCGAAATCTATTACGAATCAAACGGGGAGCAGGTGATTAATCATTTAGAAAGTGCTTTTTCGTTTTAAAGAATAAACAGGACTGGTGACAGAAAATTGATCACCAGTCCTGTTGCTTTTTTGAAATACTATTGACCGTCATCTACCGAAATCAGAAAGACTTTTTCAGAATAGGTACCTTTGTTTTCTTTATTCTGAATTTTTAAATAGTCAATATGAAGCGGCTCAAAATCAAAGCTTTCCACAATTGCATCCAGCAATTCGTAGATATCCGAAAGTTCATCTTCAGAGGGTCTTTTCAAAAAAATCTGAGCTTTTTCAAGAAGCTTCTCTTGTAGCGCTTCTCTAACTTCTGATTCACCTAAGATTTTGTACTCACAGGTACGTCCGCTGTCTCGAATGATTTCAGGAATTTTATCCCGAACAATTTTGTTGTACTCAACTTTCATAATCTATCACCTCAAGCCTATTATACCCAATGGTTAGGGTTCATAACAAGAGGCAACGTTATTTATTTAGAAAAAAACCTGACTGATTCTGAATTGATAGTATAATATAATAAAAACAACTGAAAATGGGAAATAAAATTGTAATTATTCGGATCGAGATCCAATCGCAGTCAACCCCTGAGTTTTTTGGGGAATATTGGGTATGTATTTCACAATGGAGTGCAGACTTCTCGAATAAAAAACAAAATTTGCTAAGTAGCAAGAAATTTTTAACTTGTGCTTGCGTTTTGGTTGGAGTAATACTATCATAGTTAGAACAGTTCTATTTTAAGATAGGGTTCAAGCTTAAAGATGCATATTATTTAATGAGATCGGATGGGTGCAGAAATTTCTGAATAAACATCGGAAGGAAGGTTTTGTTATGAGGAAGCTAACAATCTCAGTGTTCATATTGGCAGTGATCGGTGCAATTGTTTTTGCACTTAACTTTATGAGTCCCGCAGAATCGGACTCATCGGAAAAACTTTCTTCGAATCCGAGTCAAATAAAAAAAGTAATCGTACCGAAAGACAAAACAGTTAATGCAAAAGATTACGGAGTAAAGGGTGATGGTTTAACTGATGATACCGTTGCCCTGCAAAATGCAATTGATGAAGCGAGTAAAGAAAATGCGTTATTGATCTTACCAGAGTCGGAAAAACCGTATTTAATTACAAAACAATTGATTATTAGCGATGACACCCACATTAGTGGCTATGGAGCAGTCATATTCATGGCCCCACAAGAAGATACAATCAAGAACATGCTTTGGTCAAATCCAGATGATACCGTTTCAAATGTTTCGATCGAAGGACTAACTTTAAAGTCAGAAAATACGATTAAGGGTGTTGATTATTACGAGAACAGTCGTGTCAGCAATGTTCAGGGAATCTACTTTCAAGGCGTTGAAGCGATGACAGTCAATGATGTTTTCATGGATAATGTCTATGTAGGCCTAAAATTAGCCCAAACAGGGAAGTTCAAAAATAAGGATATAACGATAAGTAGACTAGAAATTGATCATTCGGGGATGCCGATACAGATTTCTGGTACGAATGGTTTTAGCATGGTTGACAGTATCCTGAATTCAAGCGACGGCGGAACGAAATGGTTGCATTCCGCATACCTCCGAGGTGACAACAGCAATTTTTATTTTGATAATGTTGAATTCAATAATGCGTCGGGTGGTGGAATAGCCATTGCGGGAAATCCGCAATATAACAAACCGCCTGAAAACATGATTTTCAAAGATTGCCGTATCAAGGACAGTGTTGTGGGTGTTCATATCAATAGCGGTGCCAAAAACATAACAATATCAGGATTAGTGATTGAAGGGTGTAGTTTGGGTTTTAAAATCAACGAAGCATCCGATTTAAGTATTGATAAGGTGAGTATCAGTGGAGCAAAAGCAAATGAGAATGACCATGGCGGCTTTAGCATTGAGAACGTCGAGCAAGTTTCAATTTCTAATGTTACAATTGATGCCAGCGAAATAACAGAATCCCTGTGTTTGTTGATTGGAAAGATTGATAGTTTGAGGTTATCTTCATTTGAAGATAATAACGTTAAGGATATTCCTTTATACAGTGTTAACAGCACCGCAATAATAAAGAATTTGATTATTGAATGATTTTCGTAAAGAATGGCAAACGAATCGAACAAATTATTCAGATAATTGCATCTTAGAAACACGATCAAATCATAATGCTAAGGTGACATCCATTAACGATTTTTTAGGAGGACGACAACAATGGCTGAGAAAATCTATCTGTCATCACCACATATGAGTGATGAAGGATTTGAAATGGACTATATCAAGGAAGCATTTGCCACCAATTGGATCGCACCACTGGGTCCAAACGTCAATGAATTTGAAAAGGAATTTGCAGCAAAAGTTGGTGCTAAATATGCAGCAGCAGTCAATACCGGAACAGCCGCAATTCACTTGGCATTACGGGCAGTTGGTGTAAGCGAAGGAGATATTGTCTTTTGTCCATCGCTCACTTTTTCAGCAACTGTCAATCCGATTATTTACGAAAAGGCAATTCCGGTATTTATCGATAGCGATGAAGACACCTGGAATATGTGTCCGATTGCACTAGAAGCGGCTTTTATAAAATATCCTCAGGTAAAAGCTGTGATTGTCGTTCATCTTTACGGTTTATCGGCAGATATGGACAAAATCATGGCAATCTGTAATCTTCATGGCGTCACTGTCATCGAAGATGCTGCGGAGTCCCTGGGTACCTTGTACAAAGGTAGACAAACCGGCACCTTCGGTGAATATGGCGTATTTAGTTTTAATGGGAACAAGATTATTACTACTTCTGGCGGTGGAATGCTGGTTTCTGATAATCAGGAACGAATTGAAAAAGTGCGATTCTGGTCGACGCAATCGAGAGATGCGGCCAGGCACTATCAGCACAGTGAATTGGGTTTTAATTATCGCATGAGTAATATATCTGCGGGTATCGGTCGCGGTCAATTAAAAGTGCTGGATCAAAGGATTGCAAAAAAAAAATATATCTTTCAATTTTACAAACAGGAACTGGAAAAATTACCAGGGATTCAATTTATGCCAATCAATCATTGGAATGAGCCAAATTACTGGTTGAGTTGTATAACCTTAGATGGAGCAATAAAACCATTGGATATAATCGAGGCTCTGGAAGACGAAAATATTGAATCACGACCACTTTGGAAACCCATGCATCAGCAACCTTTTTTTGAGTGGTGTGACTTCATTGGGGGAGTCGTTTCAGAAAAGTTGTTTAATTCAGGGGTTTGTCTGCCGTCTGACACAAAGATGACAGCAGCGGATCAGCAGCGAATCTGTCAGATTATTAAAGGGTTGTGAGCGCGATGATCTATAAAAGATTTATGAAAAGACCAATGGATTTTTGTTTATCTTTGGCAGCAATCATTGTCCTCTCACCGGTATTTTTTGTATTGGCTTTGTTGATCAGAAATAAACTGGGCCATCCGGTGTTATTCAAACAACAAAGACCGGGTTTAAATGAAAAGGTATTTACACTCTATAAATTTAGAACCATGACCGATCAGCGGGATGAACAAGGCGCACTGTTGCCTGATGACAAGCGACTGACCAAATTTGGTAAATTTTTACGATCCACCAGTCTGGATGAATTGCCGGAACTTGTAAATGTGGTAAAAGGTGATATGGCTGTTATTGGCCCGAGACCATTACTGGTACAATATTTACCCCTTTACAATGAAAAACAAAAAAGAAGACACGAGGTCAGGCCAGGGTTGTCTGGCTTGGCTCAGGTAAATGGACGAAATGCTATTAGCTGGGAAGAGAAATTTGATCTCGATGTTAAGTATGTTGACACTGTCAGTTTTGTGGAAGATTGGAAGATTATTTTATTAACGTTAAAAAAGGTCTTCAAACGAGAAGGAATCAATGCAAATGATTCGACAACAATGGAGTTATTTCAGGGAACAAGTGGAGACGATTAAAAAAGTCTATAAATAGTGCTAAAAAATTCGCGATACTAATCGAAGGAGGCGCTGCATTGTGAAAAAAAAGCTATTGGTCATCGGAGCAAGTGGGCACGGAAAAGTTGTCGTTGACATTGCAATTAAAATGAATAAATGGGAAAATATCGCTTTTCTTGATGATAATCCATTAATTACCGAGTGTATGGGATTCGGTGTTGTCGGAAATACAGCAGATGCCTTTAAATTTGCAGATGAAGCAGATATTTTTGTTGCTGTTGGAAATAATAAAATTAGAGAGGCGGTTCAAAACAAGCTCGAGTCAGCTGGAATAGAGCCACCACTCTTAATTCATCCATCAGCGATTGTTGGGTTAGCGGTGGAAGTAGGAATCGGAACAGTGATTATGGCTGGGGTTGTAATCAACAGTGCCACGCGAATCGGCAAAGGCTGTATTATCAATACGGCAGCAACCGTAGACCACGATAATCGTATTGCCGATTTTGTTCATGTTTCGCCCGGGGCGCATCTGGCCGGGATGGTGGTGATTGGTCAAAAAACCTGGATTGGGATTGGCAGTACCATCAGTAATAATCTAACCATTACCGGTGACTGTAAAATTGGTGCCGGTGCGGTTGTCGTAAAAGACATAACGGAATCGGGAACCTATGTGGGCGTTCCGGCAAGGAGTATCCGTTGATGAAAAAAACTGTCTGGATTTGGAACCACTATGCTACCAATATGTATAAGGATCGTGCTGGTCGACATTACTCGTTTGCTCATTATCTGCTCAAACGGGGCTATAACCCCATCATTTTCTGTGCCTCAACCGATCACTTTTCGAATGAAAATATTGAAATCATCAATAAAAAATACCAAGTGGACACAATTGATGGAATTACCTTTGTGATTGTAAAAACGCCTGATTACGCTGGAAATGCAAAAAAAAGACTGGTCAACATGCTGACCTTTTATAAAAACCTGTTTCCGGTTGCTAAAGAATATGCACACATAAATGGAAAACCGGATCTCATTCTGGCATCAAGTGTTCATCCCCTCACTCTGATTGCAGGTATTCAGATAGCAAAAAAGTTTAAGATCTCATGTATTTGTGAAGTCCGGGATCTCTGGCCAGAAAGTATTGTCGCTTATAGTGGTTTAAAACGAACCAGCTTGGTTGCAAAAATTCTTTATCGCGGTGAAAAGTGGATTTATAAACGGGCTAACAAACTTATCTTTACCATGGAAGGTGGGTCCGATTACATCATTGAACGCGGTTGGAACAAAGAGCAAGGTGGTACGATTGATCTAAAAAAAGTTTATCATATAAATAATGGTGTTGATCTCGATGTCTTCAAGGAAAACCAAACGGTTTATAAATTTGAAGATCTGGATTTAGACAATGAGAAAACCTTTAAGGTAATTTATACCGGGTCAATTCGACTTGTAAATAACGTTAAATCCATTGTTGAAGCAGCCCAAGTTGTCAAAAAAGAATCGCCCAATGCGATCATTTTCCTTATTTATGGCGATGGCAGTGATCGAAAAAACCTGGAAGACTTCTGTAAAGAGAATAATATTAATAATGTGGTGTTCAAAGGCTATGTCAATAAAAATAGGATTCCATATGTTCTGAGCAAGTCAAATCTCAATATCATTCACTTTGAGGACAATCAGATAAAAAAATACGGGGCCAGTCTCAATAAACTATTTGAGTACTTTGCCAGCGGTAAACCGACGGTTTCTGATTGTGAATTTGGTTATGACCTTATAAAAAGATACAATTGCGGAATGGTGGTTGATCAGGCTGACCCAGAACAATTGGCCCAAGCCATTATCGAGTTCAGCAATATGCCAAAAAAGCAATATGAAGAATACTGTAAAAATGCCCTAGCGGCTGCGTATGATTATGATTATCAACGACTAACAGAAAAACTTATTGAATTAATTTAAAGGGAGTTATAAAAATGACGATCAAGGACAAATTAATTTCTAAAACAGCGATATTAGGTGTGGTTGGTCTTGGTTATGTGGGGCTTCCACTGGCAGTGGAGAAAGCGAAAGCTGGTTTTAAAACGATTGGCTTTGATGTGCAAAAAGAAAAAGTCGACATGGTAAATTCCGGCATCAACTATATTGGGGATGTGGTCAATGAAGATCTGGAGACAATTGTGAAGTCAGGTCTACTTTCGGCGACAACGGATTTTTCCAAGGTTGCTGCCGCTGACTGTGTCTGTATTTGCGTGCCAACCCCCCTCGATGAGCATCAACAGCCGGATATCAGTTATGTCAAGTCTTCAGCAGAAAGTATTGTTCCATATATGCACAAAGAAATGTTGATTGTCCTTGAATCGACTACCTATCCCGGAACGACCGAAGAACTGCTTAAACCAATTTTTGAGTCATCGGGATTAAAATGCGGTGAAGATTTTTTTCTGGCCTTTTCACCTGAACGGGTTGATCCCGGAAATTTGATTTACAAAACGAAAAACACCCCTAAGGTGACCGGTGGTATCACCCCGCAGTGTACCGAAGTGGCAGCGGCGATGTATGAGAGCATTTTACAAGCCCCCATTTATCGGGTTTCTTCACCGGCCGTAGCCGAAATGGAAAAGATTCTTGAAAATACTTATCGCAATATTAATATTGGGCTGGTGAATGAGCTGGCCATGTTGTGTCATAAAATGGGCATCAGCATTTGGGAGGTTATTGATGCTGCCAAATCAAAACCCTATGGCTTTCAGGCTTTTTATCCGGGACCAGGAGTCGGCGGCCATTGTATTCCGCTGGATCCTTACTATCTGTCCTGGAAAGCCCGAGAATATGGGTTTCACACATCAATGATTGAATCCTCAATGATGGTAAACGACCGGATGCCTGAGTATTGCGCTGAACGGGCCAGTAAAATCTTAAATCACCACAACAAAACCCTAAAAGATTCAAAAATTCTTTTTCTAGGGGTCGCTTACAAGCAGGACATTGGCGATTACCGGGAAAGTCCTGCCATAAAATTAATGGACGAAATCGAGAAAGAAGGTGCAAAAGTCGTTTACTATGATTCATTTGTACCAGAATTTCAGGAACATGGAAAAACACGAACCGGTGAGGTGGAACTAACCTGCGAACTCATTGAGTCAGCCGACCTGGTCATCGTCACAACCGCTCACACGAATGTTGATTACAGTACCATTCAAAGACATGCAAAACTTATTTTTGATACAAAAAATGCCATGAAAAACATTAAAAATAGAGAAAATATTGAACTGCTTTAAGGAGGTGTCACCTTGGGTCTTAAATATGCATTAATCGGATGCGGAAAAATTTCGGCCAATCATATTGCTGCCGCCCGGGCCAATGATCTTGATATTGTTGCACTGTGTGATGTTTATCCGGAAAGCATGAATGCACTGATCAACAAATTTGACTTACCGGAAACAATCCATCAATATACCGATCATCAAGCGTTAATTCAACATGAAGAGCTGGATCTGGCAGCGATCTGTACAGAGAATGGGAAGCATGGGTCGATCGCACTGGATTTTATTGAGGCCGGTTGCAATTTAATCATCGAAAAACCAATTGCCCTATCGCTTGAAGAAGCAGATGAAATTATTAGGCGGTCCAAAGAAAAAAACCTCAAAGTCAGCGCTTGTCACCAGAACCGTTTTAATCAATCAGTCATTAAAATTAGAGAAGCGCTGGATCAAAAACGTTTTGGGAAACTCTTTTATGGAACCGCCCATATCCGATGGAATCGGGGTAGTGAATACTATGCTGGTTCGAAATGGCGGGGAACCTGGGAACACGATGGAGGCGCCCTGATGAATCAATGCATTCACAACATCGATCTGCTGAGATGGATGTTGGGTGATGATATTATAGAAGTGGTGGGGATGACAGACAATCTTAATCACCCCTATATTGAAGCGGAAGATTTTGGGATCGCTCTGATCCGTTTTGCTAATGGCAGCTATGGCATTGTTGAAGGAACGACAACCATTTACCCCAAAAATCTGGAAGAAACACTCTACCTGTTTGGTGAAAAGGGTACGGTCAAAGCTACTGGTCAGTCGGTTAACATTATTGAAGAATGGCAATTTTCTGATGCCCTGGATGACTCCGGGGAAATTAAAGAACGGTTTAGCAAAAATCCGCCCAATGTCGCTGGTTACGGACATACACCCTATTATACCGATGTTATTGATGCGATAAAAAATGACCGGGAACCATCTATTACGGCGGAAGACGGTCGCAGAGCAGTGGAGCTTATTCTGGCAATCTACAAATCGGCCGCAGAAGGACAACGGATCAGGTTGCCATTGGAAAAATGCAGTACGTCAGATTTTAAAGGGAGATTTGAAAAATGAGCTATTTCGTCCATGAAAGCAGTTATATCGATGAAGACGTTAAAATTGGAGCAGGTACAAAGGTTTGGCATTTTTGTCATATACAAGAGGGGGCTGAGATTGGCGAAAACTGTTCACTGGGTCAAAACGTCAATATTGGCAGTCGTGTAATAATCGGGAAAGGGGTAAAAATTCAAAACAACGTTTCGGTATATGAAGGGGTCGAGCTGGAAGATTATGCTTTTTGTGGGCCGTCAATGGTGTTTACCAACGACTTGACCCCACGCAGTAAATACCCCAAAGGCCCGGGTGGCTTTAAAAAGACCCTGGTGAGATACGGGGCATCAATCGGCGCCAATGCAACCATCGTTTGTGGTAACACCATCGGCCGCTGGGCAATGATTGCTTCTGGGGCTGTGGTAACCAAAGATGTCAAAAACTATGCGCTGATGGCCGGGATACCGGCAAAACAAATCGGCTGGGTTTGCGAATGTGGAACACCATTAAAAGAAGGCTTTTCATGTGAAGCTTGTGAAAGAGCCTACCGCCTGGAGAATGATCAATTAATTGAAAAGTAAATAAATAATGCGAGTGGAGAGTGATTTCGATGGAGTTCAGAGATTTAAAAACCCAGTATCAAAAATATAAAGACGAAATTGATGGTGCCATTCAAAAAGTTCTGTTAAAGGCTGACTTTATAAACGGATCAGAAATTCAAATTCTAGAAGAACGGCTGGCAAAATATGTTGGCGTCAAACATGCTATTTCCTGTGCCAATGGCACTGAAGCCATGACATTGGTGTTAATGGTCTGGGGAATTAAAGCCGATGATGCCGTATTTGTACCGGACTTTACCTTCTTTTCAACGGGTGAAGTGGTATCTTTAAGCGGCGCAACCCCGATATTCGTTGACGTCGATCCACATACCTTTAACATCGATACGGTTAAACTGGAGCAAGCCATTCAAAGGGTAATAAAAAAAGGGGAACTCAAACCAAAAGCAATTATTCCGGTGGATCTATTTGGTCTGCCGGCAGACTATCATGAAATCGGTCGGATTGCCGATAAATACCATCTGCTAGTTTTGGAAGATGCCGCCCAGGGATTTGGCGGTAGTATTAACGGTCAGAAGGCCGGTAGTTTTGGTCATGCTGCCACAACATCATTTTTCCCGGCCAAGCCACTCGGTTGTTATGGTGATGGTGGTGCGATTTTTACAAATGATGATCACTTAGCCAGTCTGCTCAATTCATTAAAAGTTCATGGTAGAGGAAAAAATAAATATGATAACGTAAGGATTGGTCTTAATTCCCGGTTGGACACAATCCAGGCAGCGATTTTAAATGTCAAACTGACCGCATTTATTGAGCATGAACTTGAGGATGTCAATAAAATCGATTGTCTGTATAACCAAAAATTGGCTGGAGCTGTTGAGATTCCGGTGATACCGGCAGGGTATTATTCCAGTTTTGCACAATACACCATTAAACTTAAGAACAAATCGGAACGAGATGCACTAAAAACCAGATTAAGTGAGCATAAGATACCGAGTATGATCTATTATTCAAAACCAATGCACCGACAGGAAGCTTTTAACGATCAGAAATTTGATGATGCTGATTATATGGTTACGAATAAGTTATGCGAGACAGTATTATCGCTGCCAATGCATCCTTATTTGACAGAGAAAGAAATCGATGAAATATGCAATGTGATTATCGATGTTTAGAGGATCGCTATGATGAATGTTTTACATGTGAATTCCTATTACGCTCAAGGAACTTTTTATAAACATTTGTATGATCAACAGATACAAATAGGAATAGCCATCGATGTTTATGTTCCGACGCCAAGTTCGGTTAGTCGTGATCTGGGAAACTATGCAACGATCAGCATTAACCATAATAAGTATGATCGTTATTTATTTCATCTGAAACACACAAAAATTTATCGGGATATAAAAAGAACATACCGTCTTGAGGATTATACAGTCGTTCATGCCCATTCATTATTTTCCAACGGATACATTGCGATGCGAATAAAAAAGGACTTTGGTGTTCCCTATATCGTTGCAGTGCGGGACACCGATGCCAATGTCTTTTTTAAACGGATGGTCTGGCTTAGAAAACTTGGGATTAGTATTTTAAAAGAGGCCTCACAGGTAATCTTTCTGTCAACAACCTATCGCGATGCGGTAATAAAAGAATATCTGCCAGCGCAGCTGCAAGATGAGATTCTCGCCAAATGTGCAGTTATTCCCAATGGCATTGATCAATTCTGGCTGGATCATTTGGGGACTCCTAAACTAAGTCGAGACAATAACACGCTAAATCTTTTATTTGTGGGAATGATCAACAAAAGAAAGAATATTCCCGCAACCATCAAGGCAATCAAGGACTTGATCCGCCAGGGATATGAGGTGACCTTTACGGTTGTTGGCACAGTCAATGATACGTTAATTTTTGAGCAAATAAAAAAAGAAGCCTTTATCCGATATCTTCCACACTGCTCAAAAGAAAAGTTGATTGAGATTTACCGAAACAGTGACATTTTTGTGATGCCGTCGATCACTGAGACCTTTGGTCTGGTTTACCCTGAGGCAATGAGTCAGGGATTACCAGTAATTTACACAGAAGGGCAGGGCTTTGATGGTCAATTTCCCGATGGGGAAGTTGGGTTTGCGGTAAATTGTTTTGATGTAGAAGATATTGCAAATAAGATAGTCAAAATCAAAAATCACTACAATGATTTGTCACAAAATGCAGTAACCAATGCCCTAAAATTTTGCTGGACTGATATTTGCGAGGAATACAAAAATATATATGAGGCGATCGGGCATAAGTAAGAGCGAAGAAGTGGGGAGGCCATCATGCAAAAAAAACACATCTGCTTTGTTGTACCGAACTATCCGACACAGAGTGATCCGGTTTATACCTTTGTCAGGGAGCTGGTCTGCTCAATTGCCGAGCTGGGATACCCATGTTCAGTCATTGCGCCTCAAAGTGTCACAAAGAAGCTGTTAAAAAATAAATCAGCCCGGCCTCAATTCTGGCAGGATTTTGTGAATGAAGAGGTGTGGGTGGATGTTTATCAGCCCAGGGTTTTATCGTTCTCAAATCTTAAGATTTTTGGAACAAACCTTTCGGCACACGTGTCACAAAAAGCAGTGATTCGTGTTTTTAGAAAAATAAGACAGCGGCCGGACATTATCTATGCTCATTTTTGGCATTCTGGGGTAACCGCTGGTTTAATCAGTAAAATGTATAAAATTCCCTTTTTCGTGGCAACCGGTGAAAGTAAGATTTGGGTGGAAAGCCTTTTTCCCCGCAAAACGATTCAAAAAGCTCTGGCTGATATAAGCGGTGTGATCTGCGTTTCAACCAAAAATTTGGATGAAAGTATTGAGCTTAAGCTTGCACCACGCAACAAGATGATTGTGATTCCAAACGCCGTTGATCCGAAAAAATTCTACAAAATGGACAAACGTGAAATCAGAAGCAAACTGGGATTTGGTCAGGATGATTTTATTGTTTCATTCATGGGGTCATTCGATCAACGAAAAGGTGTTTTGCGTTTGGCGGAGGCAGTGAAACAAGTGGAGCAGACGAAAGTCATTTTTATTGGTTCAGGCAATCTCAGACCAACCGGTGAAGAAATTGTGTTTCTCGGAAAACTCCCGCATAATCAGATCAGTGAATATTTAAACTGTTCCGATGTGTTTGTTTTGCCAACTTTGGCAGAAGGATGCAGCAATGCGATTCTTGAAGCGATGGCCTGTGGATTACCGATTATCTCTTCGGATCTCAGTTTTAATGATGATATACTAACCGATCGCTGGGCCATCCGGGTGGATAGTATGGATGTCACCGCTATTGCCAAAGCAATTAGATCTTTAAAAAACGATGATATTTGGTGTAAGAAAATGGCGGCAAACGCCTTGGAGCAGTCACAAGAATACCATATCGATATTCGGGCTAAAAAAATAGTGCGGTTTATTAACAATTCGATTAATGACGAAAAAGAGGTTCAAAATGATAACCAGGAAATCAACTAATTCCATTGCGATATTAGGTTTGGCGCTGCTACTTATTATTCTTGGTCTTTCAAACACTGTATTTTTGATTATTGGAATTATGATTGCCAGTAGCTATATCTTTCTTAGTGGAGCAGAAGGAATTTATGGTCTGTATTTTATGTTGCCGTTTTCTCCCATCATGAAGTTTGCACCAGGGGGAAATACTTTTTTTAATGTCCTTATTGCAGTGTACATCCTCAGAATGATTTTTTTAAATCCGAAAACGAAGATTTCACTCTATCAAATCCTATCAATTCTTGCACTTATTATTTTTTCCTTACTTAATACAATGGATTCAAGTTTAATAAAACTGGTGGAGCTGGTTATTTATTTCGTATTGGCTTTTTTAGTAATGAACAATAAGAATGATATCGAGGTGCGAAAATTACTTATGTATTTTATTGCGGGTATCATCATAGCGTCAATCTTAGGGTCTTTTAGCGATTTAATTCCTGGCCTAAGCGGTTTTATGCAAGAAACCCGGATTAAACTCGAAGATGGCGATGTATTTGGAAGATTTTCTGGAATCCAGACAAATCCCAACTTCTATACCATGGACATAACAATTGCGATTGCGGCGCTGTTATACATGATTGGCATGAAAAAACATCGTTGGTACGATTATGTTCTAGTGATAATTTTACTCGGATTTGGGATATTATCGTTGAGTTTATCTTTTATGTTGGCGGTGGGTGTGATATTTATACTCTATTTAGCTTTTAAGATCGTTCAGTTGACCAAATTATCCTTTGACGTCAATGTTGTTTTAAGAGGCATCTTTTTTATCGCATTGACATTATTAATTATTTCAGAAATTAGCAGTTTACCTTATATGAATATTTATTTTCAACGATTGGGCGTTGGTAGTTTTCTTGATCAGAGTCTATCGGATCTTACTACGGGTCGTTCAGACATCTGGTCGGATTATTTAAGCCTGTATCTCAGTGATTGGCGGATTTTCCTTGTTGGCGTCGGTTACTCGGTGGAGGCTTATCATTTAAGGCAGGCACATAATTACTTTCTTGAACTCTTAGTCCATTTAGGGATCATCGGAACAATTTTATATTTCAATGTCTTAAACTCAATTTTTAAGCCTTTTTCGATGAAAGTCAAAGGCCGAATGCTCTGTCTTTTACCGTTGGTGGCATTAATTTTTCGGGGATTTGGGATAAATTTATTTTTCAGAGAAAATTTCATCTTTTATTTAATAATCTGCGCATTGATCATGGCTGACGATGACCGCATAGATGATTTGAAAACGCCTCGAAAGGAAGTTTCAGATGAAAAATAAAACAATATTTCTGGAATTTAACGGGATTCCAGGTTCGGGGAAAACGACGTTGTCAAATCGAGTGATTACGGATATGAAAAGCAAGAATTATCTGATTGAATCCTATCATCAGGTTATTAAGAAACCAACCAGAAAAAACTCAAAACATCTGTTGTTATACCTTTTTAGGATAAAGCCAGGCAGTGTTAAAATAGGCTATCTGGCAACGATGTATTTGATTACAAACAAAAAACTTAACCATGAAAACTGGTTAAGGGTGATTTCTTTAGTGGTTCTTTTTGATTTTTATCAAAAAAAAGGCCAGGATTGTGGTGATGAAGTTATTTTGGTTGATCAGGGAATTGTTCAACAAATTATTTCGATGCTTTACGAGTCAGAATTGATTGCTGATAAATATGTTAAAAAACTAATCTGTTTTGCAAAAAAAAAGAATGTGGGATTATACATTGTCAACGTTGATCTTGATATTAATATTTCGTTTGAGCGTCTTGTTAAACGAAAAGGGAATATGTCACGGATACAGAAGTTAAACGAGGCGGATGCCATCCATACACTAACGATTCAGCAAAATAATTTTAATAAAATCAGAAAAATTATCAAAGAACTGGAGCTGGAGAGCCTTGATGTAAATACCAAAGCGTGTATTGATGAAACTGTGCAGGTGATCGTAAATTATATAAGGAGAATTAAAGATCACTAGATTTATAACAGATCCAGATTGTTCAGGATAAGTGATAGAAATGCAGCTGAATCGCTTAAAAAGGGAGCTAATTATGAAGAATAAAACAATGGTCAGTGTGAATTGTATCACCTATAATCACGAGAAATATATCGCTGAAGCATTAAATAGTTTTATTATGCAAAAAACCAGCTTTAACTATGAAATATTGATCCATGACGATGCATCTACGGATAGAACTGCAGAAATCATTCGTGATTATGAACAAAAATATCCAGATTTAATTAAGCCGATCTACCAAAAGGAGAATCTGTATTCAAAAGACGTTGATATTGACGATCTGAATACCGAAAGAGCAACAGGAAAGTATATTGCAGTGTGTGAAGGTGATGATTATTGGCTTGATCCGCTTAAACTTCAAAAACAAGTTGATTATATGGAGGGTCATCCGGAGTGTACGCTTTGTGTTCATGCCGCTTACATTGTCAACGTGGTCGGCCGGAAAATAAAACCGGTGAGACCGAGTGTTGGGAACAAAATATTCACCATTGAAGAAGTCATTGAAGGTGGGGGCGGATTATTTGCAACAAATACGATGATGTATCCTCGCTACTTAGATCCAAACAAACCAGATTTTTATAAAAAGGCACCGGTAACGGATTATCCCTTAGTTATTTATCTTGCCTTAAAAGGACAAGTATATTATATCGATGAATACATGGCGGCATACCGTAAAGGTGTGAGTGGTTCCTGGACCAATACAGAACAGTCAAGTCTGGAAAAAATAATTAAACACGTCGATAATACTGAAAAAATGTTGGCACATCTCAATCAATACACAAATTATCAGTATAATGAGGCGATCACTAACAAAAATAATATCAATCAATTTAAAATTATGATTGCTCAGGAACGGTTTGAAGCATTGAAGGAAGACCGATTCAAAGCAATATTTAAAAAGCTGGGAAAAAAAGAAAAAACTAAAATATTGATTAAACAATACTTTCCGCAGTCAGTCAGAACCTATAAAAAGCTGCGTAAAAAGTATCGCTTGATGAAGTAAACGGAGTCGAAATAGGTAGGATTAACCGGTTGCAAATACCTGAGCATGGAAATGGAGGAGCGATTGTGACACTAAAAAAATTCAAATCGGGGTTGTTGAGGTTCGATGACTTGATTTTTAAGGGAAAGCTTAAAGCCTTCTATATACATCGCATTAAATATCGGGGGAAAGCCTATGAGCTAACGGAAGATTTATATTTCCCTCCTCACACAGCATCAAACAAAAGTATTCGGATGGGTCCTGAGGGAGAATTATTGGCTGTTGGGGGTGACTGGAAACCGGAACGCATTATTCTCGCCTATAAAAATGGCATCTATCCCGTTGCATTTAAGAATCAGCCCATTCTTTGGTGGACATCAGAACGACATTGTGTCATGTATCCTAAAGATGTACATATTCCCAAAAATATGCGGGCGCTAATTCGCCAGAATAAGTACAAACTGACCGTTGATCAAGCTTTTTATGAGGTCGTCAGTGCTTGCTCGGAAACAAGAAAAGACTACACCTGGTTAACGCATGAACAGGTCAAAGCTTTTCATCAACTGCATAACTTGGGATTTGCCCATTCAGTCGAAGTCTGGGAAGGCGAAGAACTGGTAGGGGGATTATTTGGGGTTTCATTCGGAACATATTTTCATGGTGAATCGATGTTTGCACGGGTGAGTCATACCTCAAAATTAGCATACATTGGATTATCGGTTCGACTTGCAGAAATGAATTTTACGATTATGGATTGTGGAATTTGGCCAACGGATCATATGAAAAGTTTGGGTGCTGTTGTTATTTCACGAGATGAGTTTCTTGAGATTCTGGATAGAAGTAAGGATGCTCCTGAAGTGATTGCTGATTGGGGTGCATTGTTCGAAAATTGGGATTTAAAACAAGCAGTACAAAATCATCTGGATGGTTTGAAAACGAAGAGCGAAGGAGCCTTGATATGAAAGACCAAATCAACGTTACACGGTCATCGATGCCAGAATTTGAAGAGTACATGGCAGAAATAAAAGAGCTATGGGACACCCATTGGTTAACCAACATGGGTGTAAAGCACAAGAAATTCGCAAAATGCTTAAGAAATTATTTGAATGTGGAAATGGTAACCCTCTTAGCAAATGGTCACCTTGCCCTTGAATGTGCGATTGCTGCCTTTGATCTTCAGGGAGAGGTGATTACGACACCATTTACCTTTGCCTCAACCACCCACGCAATTGTCAGAAATGGTCTGGATCCAGTATTTTGTGATATCAATGAGGACGATTATACTATTGATGTAGAAAAAATTGAAAGCTTGATAACCGAAAAAACTTGTGCAATTGTTCCAGTTCACCTGTACGGAAACGTATGTGATGTGGAAACGATTGAAAAGATTGCAAAAAAATACAAACTGAGGGTGATTTATGATGCAGCGCATGCTTTTGGAGTAACGGTTAACAATATCGGCATCGGTAACTTTGGTGACGCGTCAACTTTCAGTTTTCATGCGACAAAGGTCTTTAATACCATCGAAGGTGGTGCAGTAACCTATAATAATGAGCAACTGAAAAAAACACTCTATTTTCTCAAAAACTTTGGGATTACTGGCCCGGAGTCAGTGGAGTTTGTCGGTGGTAACGCAAAGATGAATGAGTTTCAGGCAGCGATGGGAATTTGTAATCTCCGCCATATCGATGCAGAAATTGCCAGACGTCAGATTGTGTTTAATCGTTATTGTGAAAACTTGGAAGGAATCAATGGGATAAAACTTTTGCAACCGCAACCAGCGGTTAAAAGTAATTATGCTTACTTTCCAGTTATT
Source organism: Acetobacterium sp. UBA5834 (assembly GCF_002435675.1). Classification (NCBI taxonomy): domain Bacteria; kingdom Bacillati; phylum Bacillota; class Clostridia; order Eubacteriales; family Eubacteriaceae; genus Acetobacterium; species Acetobacterium sp. UBA5834. The sequence continues at coordinate 47,057 of NZ_DJGY01000072.1, forward strand.
TTTTGTGGGAAAGCGAATTTAAGAAATGATGTCTTTGACGAACTGGAGAGAAATCAAATTATTCCGAGAAAGTACTTCTATCCGTTAACAACGGACTACAAATGCTATGCCAATCGTTTTGATTCAAACGAAACACCGGTGGCGAAGAATATTGCCGAACGGGTTATAACTTTGCCGCTGTATCCTGATTTGATGCTTGACGAGGTCGATCGGATTTGTAAAATTATATTAAATTGCTCTAGGAATTTATGTTGAGGGATCAAAAGAATGAGGCAAATCGTCTTACAAAGCCGTTTAAGATAGTGTGGGGAAGGGAACTGACAATGATTGATGTAAAAAAACAACTATTGGAGGATTTAAATCAGCTTAAGCTAGATAATTCAGTCCTTCAACCGAACACCACATATGACAATAGAAAATATCAACAACCTGAAATGATAATCATTGGTTTGGAGAAAGATTGTACTATTTATAAAAGAACGTTCATAAAGTACCAATTTATTCAACTAAAAAAACGATCAATCTCGAAAAAATTTGAATCGTGGATAGGGTATGATGATTTTAACGGCGACTTAATTCAGGTTCACTTATGTTTGTGCGGGAGGAAAGCAGATCAGTGCGATGCAATGGAGAATTTTATGAACAACCGTGCAAAAAAAGTATCCTCTAAAAACAGATTTTCGTTCAGATGTCCTTCAATAGCAGTGATTGGTTCTGATGGGTCAGGCAAAAGCACCGTTACCACTGATTTGGAGAAGTGGTTTTCAAAAAAACTTGACTGCCGTCGGTATTATCTGGGAAGCGGTGATCATTATAACCCCATATACAAACAAGGTCTTAGAACAATAGTCAGATGGTTTGGACGTTCACGATCATCGAATGAACAGCAGGCAGTTAATACAGGAAAAAGCCAATTGAAAAAAACGCCAGATCGCGTTTTAAAAAAGGGACTTAAGAAAGGGTATTGTCATCTCAATGCCTTTTATTTGTATCGCATTTCGGTTCACTCATTAAAGCAGTTAAAAAAGTCAAATGACTTTTCTAAGAACGGCGGAATTTCCCTGTTCGACAGATTTCCGCAAAATCAGTTTATGGGAATCAATGATGGTCCGAAAATCAGAAAAGCATATGGAACCATCAATAGCCCGATCATCAACTGTTTAATGCAAATGGAGGATGTTTATTGTAAAATAAAAA
>NZ_DJGY01000056.1:0-3418 GCF_002435675.1 Acetobacterium sp. UBA5834
GATCGCCAGCTGGCCAGTTCAAATGTTTCAGCCAGTTCTTCTCTCGTTTTTCCTTCCATCAAACCAGCCAAAGTCTCAGTAACACGCTGATCATAGATAGGTTCCATTGGTTCTTTCATTATTTTTTTCCTTTCTTTTTCTGAATCACCGCTGCCAGTCCCTAAATGAGATTGACAGCCTGCTGAAGTTGACCAAGATCCTGATGAATATAGCGACTGGTGACAGTGAGATTGCTGTGTCCCAGAAGTTTCTGAACCGCTGGCAGGGGAGCCTGATTTCTGACCAGATTGGAAGCAAAGGAATGTCTTAAAATATGAGCAGTGACATGCTTTTCCCAGCCCAGTTTGACAACCGTTTCAATCAGAGTTTCATTGACTGTCTGCCGTGAGAGTCTGCCGGTTCGGGTGGTGGCAAAGAAATAGCTGGAAGTGGTTTTGGGTCGGATGTGCTTCAAATAGTTTTCCAGTTCTTTCTTCAGTTTGGAATTGATGGGGATCACCCGATCCTTGTTGCCTTTTCCCTGACGTACCTGAACGAGATTTTTCTTAAGATCCACATCACTTAAAGTCAGCTTGCACAATTCGCTAATTCTCAGTCCGGTATTGGCCATGGTGATGGTTGCTGTCTTAACCAGCGGATGATCAATATTCTCAATGAGGGTTTCCATTTCCTCCGGGGTCAGATGGGTACGTTCCTTTTCCTGATAGGAAATACTCTCCAGTTTTCGGCTGATGTCTTTCTCCACCAGATCACGTTTAAAGAGATAGGCATAGAATGATCGGAATATCGATACCTGCCGACTTCTGGTTTTGGCTGAACTGCCTTTTTCCTTCTGCTGGGAGAGATAACCCTCCAGATCCTTCAGCGCAATGTCATCAAGATAAACCGCCCCATTGTGTTCCTGTTCAATGTAGAGTCGAAGGGCGTTCAGTTCCTGCCCGTATCCTCGAATGGTTTCTTTTGATCGTTCTTTGGATTTTAAATAATCCACGTATGTTTCAATGGCTTTTTTAAGTAGCATGTGATTGTTCTCCTTTCTTTTGTGACAATACTTCCATTAAATAAATAATATATCTTTAAAACCGTCCATTACTTCGTTCAATGACGGTCAGTTATTTTTGGGATGAAGCAGAACCTGAAAGTGTTTTCGATTCTGCTCCATGGGTCATCCATATTTTAAAACAGGTGCTATTTGTTGGTGTTTTTGTCCCAGCTTCAATCAGAAAACATTCAAAACCGCTTTGTTTGCAGATTTTGGCCGAGAGAGCATTGCAGTTATTCCGCAAGAATGTTGCTTATTTTTTTCTTCCAAAGATATCCCCATCTTTTTTCCCCGTTTTTGCCGTCAGTGCCGTCAGTGCCGACAGTCCCGACAATTTTCTGACAGGACTGACTCGACTGACAGCATTTTGGGAAACAATTTTTTGTCTTAAGCGAGCTTCGCTAATATTTCTTCGACCATTTCTTCCTGGCTTTGAATCTCTGCTTCAGTAATCGGACTAATCTGAGGCAACACTTCTTCTGTTTTCATTTTGTTGGGATCAATAAAAATGCTTTCGGCAGTTTCCGGTGCATTCATGTTTTCAATGACATATTTTCTCCACTCAACACTTCTGTCTCTGTCGAAAAGAATGCCTACCTCCTCCAAATTGCTCTTAATCTCATTCATACGACGACTGAGAGCACTGGCATCTTTCGGCCATTTTTTTTGACGGATATTGATTCTCTGCTCAATCGCCACTTTTTCTAATTCATCCAGAATAATCGACATGCTACTTGAAAATTCTCGCTTATTTTGCATCATGGCCATCAATGCTGCACCAACAGGATTACTTTCCAATGCCACTTCATTAATGCTGTCCTGATTTCTCAGATAGGCATCAAGAAATAATTCGCCGGTGATTCCCAGCACTTCTCCAATGGCATAGCCCCAGTAACAATAATCAGCCATACGTCCGACTTCATCTAAAACTACGCTATCTTCTATCGAAATCGCTTTTGCCAGTGTATTAAAAATACTACCTAATATTTTTGGTAAATCTTCATCGAAGGAGCGCCAGATCACTTCCTCTCTCAGACGATCTTCCTTCTTAATCCTATTATGTTTTAATAGAATCGAGCGATCCAGCAAGTCGGCTTTTGTCACAACAACGTTAATGCCATTTAAAATGATGAAGTTTTTAAACTGATGTAGCGTTTCATCTGAATCACTGTAATTCGTTCGTTTTGAGTCAGCACCACCTGTTGATGCCATACATAGCAGATTGCTTATCTCGGGGGAAATGTATTCTAAATTATCAAAGCAAGGTGCATAATGATTATTTAGAACAACTGACAGATTCTCACTGGAAGACGGGCAAGCCATTACGTCAGTAACAGCCGGATCAATAATTTTCTTCATCATTCGCATCGATGTCGTTTTAGCCGCACCCTTGTGGCCATGTATTACAAGGATAGGATGCGGAATATCAAAAATAAATGCCGTAACAATTGTTGGAACAAACAAATTCCAGCTGCTTTCTTCGTTTAAAATAAAATGCTTCTTAAGCAAGGGGATCAAATCCTCGGGCATGGCACTTAAATCTGGCATAACCTGTTCTTTCATGCCCTTCGGTTTAAAAAACTGCACCGGCGCTTCATTAACGATGAAACAACCTTCCTTGGTGATTTTGATCACTTGATGTTGTTTATTTGCAAGGTTATAGTAGATTTCTTTGTTCTCTGTCATCGCCACCCGTTTAAACAGTATTCTGTTTTCACTATCAAAACCTGCTTTCATTTCAGCAAAGCGGATGACTTTTTTTACGGTTTCAACGCCGAGTATGGTGCCTTTTTTCTCATAGTAACGTTTTACTAAGAAATTTTCGAATTTTTTACTGTTAACAGGTAATGTTTCAAAAGAACTCTCATGTTCTATGGTAACAAATGATTCATCCAGCATGTTGTTAAAAAACTTACAGCCCTCGACAAGTCCTTCCAGGACTTCCGCTTCACTGCTCCAAACTGTTTTTTCAGGTTTAATACCCAGTTTTTCTTTCAGTGTTGACCAGTTTTCGTCGGCACAGCCATTGTGATGACACCCGGCTGCTACAGCACCATTGTCGAATTGAATAATAAAAGACGAATTATTGGTATGCTCAGGGTTCCAGGGACAGGTTGCCAGAACATAGATCGTATGCTTGCCACCTAATTTTTTCTCAAAGGCAAGATCCAGGTCATATTTTTCGATCAGTTCAGGGATATTCCATTTGGTTCCCTCCGGTTTGGGAATGCTCTGGCACACTTCCGGCAAGGTATCTGCCACTGCTTTGATCTGTTCGGCTGTTGCTGGCTGAATCTGCACCGGCACATGCAAGAGTTCTGAACGCCGATGCGGTCGCTCTTCGGTGTTATCGCCCTTGCAGGCCATTGTGCCATA
>NZ_DJGY01000056.1:3523-4157 GCF_002435675.1 Acetobacterium sp. UBA5834
AGCTCTTCCAGATAAACCTCGATATCGCCAGCAAGGTTATACGCATTAGCTTTTTCTTTGTTAGTGGCTGATAAGCCAGCGGGACGTCTTGGGTCAACATCAATGAGGATATACTGAATACTTTCGATATCAGAATCAGCGGTGGTTTGTTTGGCATGGGTTGTCAGATGATTGGGACTTCTGTCTTTGAGTTCTGGATTCACCAGGTTTGTGGTCATGAAAATATTGTACTTCCCATCATAGAGGATCGCTTCTGAAACCATTTGTTCCAGATCATCGAAGTAACCAGATATCGTACCGCGATCAGTATTAAGTATCCGAATTTCTGTCAATTCACCGACACGTTTAAACTTTGCAATCGCTTCGGGGATTTTTTTTAGCGCTTGCATTGCTTCCATTTTTTCATCCCTAAAAATGACATCCTTAGAAATCTGACTGTTTGATTGTCCATTGAATCCCGACGGTGCCGCTGTCGACTGTCTTACTACTTTCTTTACCATATTATCTTCTTTCCTATCTATTCTTAAATTTCAAGGGATTTCGAAACCCATCCCTTGATCGTATTTTTTTTAAATGAGTGCTTTTCTATGACAATTATTTTAAATTTTAATCTTCTCGATTTGGCCAGATTTCA
>NZ_DJGY01000029.1:0-151620 GCF_002435675.1 Acetobacterium sp. UBA5834
GTTTCTCCTTCCTATATTGTCAAGCCTCAAATCATTGATTTTTAAGGCTTGACAATATAGGAAGGAGAAACCGATGCAAGAATATAAAGTTGTGATGGTCTTTAAAGATGCCAACAATAAAAACCGATCGATGCAGTTTTCTGATATCCGCCCCGATGTTACCCAGGCCGAAGCCAACGCGGCAATGGACACCATTCTGGCGGCCAATATCTTTAAACCGGATGGCGTAAACCTCGTCGCCAAAGTCGACTGCAAGAAGGTTGCGACCACCGAGACCGACTTCTATGACGCACCATAAACCGGGAGCCGTAACGGCTCCCACCAAAGACTGTAGCGGCCAGGCTTTCGATGGCTGAGCTGAAACTGACGCTCCTGAGCGCCTTGGGATTACTGGGTGGTGGTTTTGCGAGTCTGTTGGGGGGCTGGGATGCCGGGCTCTCGTCGCTTCTTATTTTTATGGCAGTGGACTATCTGACCGGGTTGGTGCTGGCCGGGGTTTTTCACAAAAGCCAAAAATCACAGCAGGGCGCCCTGGAAAGTCGGGCGGCCTGGAAGGGGCTGCTGCGCAAAGCCGTCACCCTGGGGGTGGTGCTGATCGCCTGCCGACTGGATCTGATCCTCGGGGCCACCATCATCCGTGATGCTACAGTGATTGCCTGCTGCGGCAATGAGCTGTTATCAATTACCGAAAACATCGGCCTGATGGGGGTGCCCCTACCCAAACCAATCATCCGGGCCATTGACGTCCTTCAGGAAAAGAATGAAAAATAAAGAAAAGGGAGGTCTGTGTGAACGACTATGTAAAATGGGTTCAGGAAACCTTGAAGGTGCTGGGTTACGATCCCGGCCAACTGGATGGCCGGGATGGTGAGCGTACGGCGGCGGCGGTGCTTAGCTTCCAGCAGGATAATGGTCTGGCCGCTGACGGGCTGGTTGGGGAGGCCACCAATAATGCCCTGCTATTGGCCTTAAACGAACGGATCGGAGCCAGCCTGATTAATGATTCCCTTGCGGAGAGCCACAACCGGGATGCGCTGGTCCTTAAAAACTTCAGGCCCGAGGAATTTGCCTGTCGCTGTGGTTGCGGACTGGATCTGGTTATGCCGCTTAAACACTTTGCCCAGGAGCTCCGGGACGCCTTCGGCTGGCCGCTGACGATCTCCTCCGGCGCCCGCTGTCCCCCGGTAAACCAGGATGACGGCGGTGTTCCCGATTCCTGTCACTTAAGCGGCGAAGCCTTTGACGGCTACTTCGCCGGACAGATGAATGCCGAGGTGATGGCTGCAATGGCCGATTTTGCCGTCGCCCGGAGCTTCGGAGTAATTCGTTATCCCCGTGAACTGTTCTGTCATTTTCAAATTTATCCCCGTAATTCAATTGTCTATTCGTAAAGCAAAAACCCCGCCACTATGGCGGGGGTTTTTGCTTATCAGAACAGAACGGAATTCAGGGATCTGCCGGTTTGACAGCTTGATTACATCAATATAGGGAAAATTTATGCAAGTGGTGATGATTTTTGGCGATTCTCTCCACCTGAGCTTGGATTTCTGCTAGAATAGAAGTCAGATGCGCGTAATAAGCAGTGCCGCTCTGCGGCTATATCACTCGGATCATAAAAAAACTGCAAGTTACCAAAAGGGAAAGGAAGAAGCGATGATCAGTAATCAATGGTATGCCATTTTGCCATCGAAGGCAGTGAAAAAAGAAGCGGTTGTCAGCGTTAAACGGCTGAATCAGGAACTCGTGTTGTTCCGCAACCGGGACGGAGAACTTGGCTGTGTGGTCGATCAGTGTACTCACCGCGGAGCGGCCTTGAGCCGCGGGAAGCTACAGGGGGAATGTCTCCAGTGTCCCTTTCATGGTCTGGAGTTTAACCCCCAGGGCCACTGCACTTTTGTCCCGGCCAACGGGAGAGCCTCCACCGCAGATTTAAGCCGGTTTAACGTCAAGGCTTATGGGGTGCGGGAAAGCCATGGCATCATTTATCTGTGGTATGGGGAACCGGAAAAACAGACTGGGGAATTGCCGTTTTTTGATGGCGATATCGATGATTCTTTTGTTTGTAGCGAAATTGAAGATCACTGGCCGACCCACTATTCCCGCTGTATTGAAAACCAGCTGGATGTGATTCACCTGCCATTTGTCCACCACAACACCATCGGACGGGGCAACAAGACATTGGTTAACGGACCCAAAATTGAGTTTGTCCCCGGGGGCCTGGTAACCAGTGCCAATAATGAAACAGATGTCGGACAAACTCCCAAAGCGGCGGATGATTGCGTCATTAAAGCCACCTATCTGAAATTCCTGTTTCCAAACATCTGGATGAACCATATCAGTGAAGCCACCAAAGTTATTATTTATTTTGCGCCGGTGGATGATGAAAACACGATCCTGTACCTTCGTTTCTATTGCCGGTCAACCAGCCTCAGGCCAGTTAATGCTCTGATTGCCTGGTTCGGAAAATTTGGCAACCGGATTATCGAGCGCCAGGACAGGCGGGTGGTGATCACCCAAAAACCCAAAGCTTCGGCGTTTATCTCCAAGGAAAACCTGCTGTCCGGGGACGGGCCGGTGATCCAGTATCGGCGCATCCGGGACGAGTTGAAGCGCCGGAAATAACGGGAGCACCGCCATCGATCGTAAAATGCGAAGAAAATGATCACAAAAAAAGATAAAGAGCAGCGCTTTTTAGCAAACGGATTTAGCGTTTCGGTAACTGACCGTCGGTTGACAGATTAAAGTTTGCGACTATCATAGGCCCAGTGTAGCAGGGCCTGTCGCTGTTTTTGGCGACAGCTTTGATCCATTTTTTCGCAATTCTTTTTAATCGCACCAATATGGCGCACCATCGCCTTCCAGCGTTTGATCTGGCGACGGTCTTCGTCAGGAACTCGGCGACCATAATAATAACGGCAATACCATTGAAACCAGCCCCGGGGATCGATGGGATTGATCCAGCCATTGGCCTGCCAGACTTTAAGCGGCTGTGAGGCATCGACCTGATAATAATTTAAAGAAATATCTTTTCGGGTCGGCGAGAGTTTGGCATGGTCAAACCAATCCTCCGGAAATTCGGACCGGCAATCAGTCATGTACTTGCCTCCGAAAAGGCCCAAAGCTAATAGCTCTTTGGGTGAGAGCTCCGGTTTGAAATCAGGATCAAAATTTGCGCCCATCGCTTCGCTTAAGTAATAAGAGCCTTTTTGCATGGTGTCGCTGATGATTATTTTTTTCATCACAATCGATTCCCTCCCCAATATAATGACGGTTATTAAATGAATACCCTCTCTGGCACATTTTAAAAAGATTTGGTCAATATTTTCAGAATGAACGTCACAATCCGTTGACAACCATGTGAAAGCTGATATGTTAACTACATAAATGCTAATTGAACAAATAGTAAGTGTACGATTAGCAAGGAGGAAGATCGTGAACTTTGACAGATCAGTCTTAATATAGTATCATATAGGTACTGAAACGAGGAGGTGTGCCCGTGAATATAAATCTCAAAGAAGACATTCGACCCATTTCATATATCAAAACCCATGCTGCAGATATGCTCAAGTATATCAATGACAATAAGAATCCCATCATTGTGACCCAAAACGGTGAGGCTCGAGGCGTTTTGCTGGACGTGGAATCGTATCAAAATATGATTAATGCCTTGTCATTAATGAAGCTGATCCAGATTTCGGAGAATTCCATCGGTGAAGGAGAGCTTCATCAGAACAAAGATGTTTTTGCTGAGCTGCGAAAGAATATCGAAGCGATCTGAAATGGAAGAATTTACAATTCTATGGTCGGATCAGGCCAAAATGGATTTGTTTGAAATCATTGAATACATTGCCTTTGAGGATAAAGCCCTGGCGGTGAAGATTCTCGAGAAAATTGAAGCGCAGGTAACACGACTGGAGCAGTTGCCCGAAAGCGGCCGATTTGTGCCGGAGTTAAAAGCCTTTGATTTGTTGACTTACCGGGAAATTGTCTATTCACCCTGGCGCATCATCTATAAGGTCGAGAAGCAACGGGTTCTGATCTTGGCCGTTCTCGACAATCGCCGCAACCTTGAAGATTTGCTGTTAAAAAAACTGCTGTTAAAATAAAAGACACGCTGTCAATGGAACAACAAACCATTGACAGCGTGTTTTTTAGGGCTTAAAAAAGTTGGTCAACAGAGCTGCGACGCATCGATAACCACATAGCTGCCATCGGCCCACTGATCCAGGGCGATTTGGATCACCGGCGAGCCGTCGGTATCGATAAAAGCCTGGACAATTTCGTCATCCATTTGCGATTCGATGGCGACTTCGGTAATCCCATTAAAAGAAAAGCCCTCGAATGCTTTAATAATATCCCGCCAGATATCCCGGGAACCATCAATTTTTTTCAGGTTCTTGATCACTTGTTCAATGTTCATTCTCTTTACCTCCCCAATATAATGTCGGTTATTAAATGAATACCCCTTTGCATCCGGTTTAAAATATTAATTAGTCATTTTTAAGAATTTGGATCTATAGCGCGCAACAATCATTAAATAAATACCAAATCATCCGCCACTGTTAAATTCAAAATGAATTATTTAGAATCACGCCTAACAGGCCCCAGGCGGTTCCCAGCATCGCACCATCAAGCCAGACCCGGCTTATTGCCCTTCATGTGACGCAGTCGCTCCAACCATGACTGACAAAGCCTGTGGCTGGACTTTGATACGCACTGACCCCTCGCCCAAACTGATACCATCGGCCATTACCGCCATGGCCGGTTCGGTGTCGATTACCATTTCACGGACCTGATAGTGCATAATCCGGTGATCTTCGGGGTTATCGGTGCCGACGCCAGTCAGAATATAATTGATTAAATCGAGTTTGGATAGATCGGCAAAAAACATCACATCCAGTAAGCCGTCATGATAGGCATCGGGTGCACCGACTTTATAATTACGACCGATATAGGGCATATTGGAAATTAATGCGGCATGACCCAATTCGCTGATTTCCTGATTATCGTCCAGAAAAAGATGGATGTCTGAGGGCGGAGCAGTCGTCAGAATGCCCAGAAAATCACCGATCCGGGTGATATTACCGTGCTGAATGTCATCCCCGGCGGGGAACAGGGTCGAAAATAATCCCACCGAACAAAGTTCGATAAATGGTGTACTGACACCGTTGCAAATGACCAGGCCGAGATCTATTTTTAAACGCTGTCCTTCGTTGAGGATGGCGACGGCCGCCGCAATATCGGTGGGGATACCGAGACTCAAGGCGATATTGTTGCGGGTTCCGGTGGGAACAATGCCAAGCGTCGCCGCTGAACCGTAGAGTGCCTTGGTGACCGAAGAAACGGTGCCGTCGCCGCCACACACCACAAACAGCTCAATGCCCTGGGCAATGGCCTCATCGACCACTTCCTGCAAGTTACTGTCGGGTTCAATCAAATAAAGTTCCGGTATTAACTGCCGGGCCTGCATTTCTTTAACGACGGCCATGATCTGCAGTGGGGATTCGTCATTCACGCCAGAACCGGGATTAAAAATAAGTTTAACACGCTGTGGCGGCAGCTTCGTATCTACAGTTTTCATCGCTTTTTCCTCCGTTTTTTTTGGTTTTTATTTCCTGACTGGGATTGTATACTCAATATAACGGTGCATTTTTCCATCGGCATGGACCCGGGTCAGGATTTTGCCGATGACATCACCTTCCGGCACAATGCCGTGGTCGCGGATATAGGCTACCAGCGGGTCAAACTGGCGTAAGGTTAAATTACCATAGTCGCCCAGGTCCATCACCGTACACAAACATAAACTCGCCGGCCGGATCTGCACCTCCGCGTTCAGTGGCAGATTTAACAGCGCGGCGTCAGCGCTTTCGACACACAGCCCCCAGGCATCGCGGTCGATGCAGGGGTCGGCGATGTCAGCAAAGGAAATGTGATGGGTAAACTCGACAAAGGGGATTTGCTTGAGCCAGTGCGGAAATAAGGGCTTTTCCTCGACCTCGCCATAATGATCACCGTCTTCGCGTCGGACATAGGTAAAATAACGATACTCGGGGGTATTGACGAACCAATAGCACCCAACATTATAGGGCAGACTTGCCAGTTTATCCTTGTAGGCGGAAATCTTGCGCTCCAGCATCTGATAATAGCGCAGTTTTTCATCGATGACCTGTTGTTTAAAGCCAATCCGTTCGACAAAAAAGTCCAGTGAATCATTATGAAGCATCTTGGAAATATCTTTTAACGAAATGTCAAAGCTGCGGTAGCGCATGCATTCCATCAGAAAAAAGATATCCCAGGTTTCATAGGTGCGGTAGTCACTGTTTTCCTGACGTTTGGGCGCAATAATCTGCTCTTTTTCATAATAGCGGATGGTCTCCACCGGCAGACCCAAGAGTTTGGAGACTTCCCCAATGCGATATGCCATGATTTTCCTCCCTATAGTGGCTTCAGGTTTTTTTCATTGTATCACATTAATATACTAAGACAAATAAAAAAGGATAGGGCTTTTATAAGCACCGATCCTTTTTTTATCTTTAATTGTTAGCGGTGTAGTGGGGGTTACAGCGACAAGCCGGCATTAAAGCCGTCATTGATTGCCACCATGGCATTGCTGGTTTTAACAGCCCCGCCAACGACGATGACGTGGTTGTGAACAGCTGATAATGCTTCGGCCAGATGGTTGTTGGGACGGTAGCCTAAAGCGATGACGACAGTATCGGCTGGCAGGGTCTGCTGGCCCTGACTGTTTTCGATGATTACCCCATCATCCAGAATTTCGACCACTTTGGTTTGGGTCATTTGGTTGACCTCATATTCGCAGAGAATTTTCATCAGATTGAACTTGTTGACGCCATCGAGATCGCTGCAGATCTTGGGTAGCATTTCGATGATGGTCACATCCCGTTGCTGCATCGCCAGATGCGCCGCCGTTTCCGAACCGACCTCACCGCCGCCAGCGACAACGATCTGATCACCGGTGGCCACGTTACCCAGTAGGGCATCCTCCGCAGTGACAACCAGGGCCTTGTCGATCCCTTTGATGGCGGGTTTGCAGGGGGTTTCGCCGGTGGCGACGATAACGGTATCGGGTTTTTCAGCGGCGACCAGTTCTTTGGTCACTTGGCGGTTGAGATGAATCGTTACGCCCAACTGATCCAGTTCGCTCGTGATCCAGTTGGTATAAGTGGCCAACTCACCTTTGCAGGGGGGATAAGCGGCTGATTTAAACTGACCGCCTAAAAAGCTGCCCTGCTCATAAAGCGTGACCTCGTGGCCTTTGATCGCCGCTGCCCGAGCCGCTTCCAGGCCACCGGGTCCGCCGCCGGCAATCAGGACTTTTTTTGGTGTGGTGGCTTTGCTGTAATCCAACTGATATTCTTGACCCAGGGAGGGATTGACCAGACAGGTGATGGCTTCACCCACCAGTAATTTACCAACGCAGCCCTGCATACACCCGATGCAGTAGCGGATCGAGGTTAAATCGCCAGCCTTGGCCTTGTTCGGCAGATCGGGATCGGCCAAAGAACCCCGACCCATTCCGATGAAATCCGCTTTGCCCATATCCAGCAGACCATCGGCCATGCGGGGATCATTGATGCGGTTGACCGTAAAGACCGGGATATCGACGAGCTGTTTGATCTCGGCAGCAAAATCGACAGTCCAGGCATGGGAGACATACATCGGCGAAACAATCCCCTTATTATGATCGCCATAGGCACCACTGGAAACATGCAGGGCATCAAAGCCCCATTCGGCAAATAATTTGGCCAGGACCCGGGATTCAGAAATGTCGCGGCCACCCTGAACCACTTCGTCAGCCGAAAAACGGATCATGACCGGGAAATCGTCGCCGACCTTGCTGCGGATATTGGTATAGATTTCTTTGATGAAGCGTAAGCGATTATCCAGACAACCGCCGTATTTATCAGTACGTTTGTTGACGTAGGTGGACATGAATTCGGCAATTAAATAGCCATGTCCGGCATGCACTTCGATGCCATCAAAGCCAGCCTGTTTAGCCCGTAAGGCACAGTCGCCAAAATCTTCAACAATCTGTTCAATCTCCGGAATGGTCAGCTCCCGGGGCAGTTGCCGCAACCACGGACAGGGGATTGCCGATGGCGCCACCGGCTGAACGCCGCCATTTACGAAGCTGGCGCTTTGACGGCCGGCATGATAGATCTGGGCAAAGATTTTGGAATCATACTGATGAATGGTGTCGGTCAGTTTTTTGTGACTGGCAATCTGATCATCATTCCACAGCCCGGCAATAAACTGATAGCCCATGGCATGTTGGCTGACGGCATAATCTTCGGTAATAATCAGGCCCCAGCCGCCCTTGGCTTTGGCTTCGTGATAAGCAATATAACGATCGGTGGCGGTGCCGTCCTCATTGCAGTAGTTGGCCACCATGGCGGTGACTGCCAGACGATTGGGAATCTCACACTGATTGATTTTCTTGGGCGTAAATAATTTAGTAAACATCTTGTACCTCGTTTTCATATTTGGATTTACTGATAGGATAAACCCTCAAGTCACTTCAAGGTCAAGCTGTTAATTATAAAATTAACAAAGAATTTCTTTTGCTTATTCTATCATCATTGCTGCGGTGATGATGCTGTTCTGGATGATGAGCTCGTTTTTTCCGCTTATCGAGGTGGCCGTGGTCTCACTTTTTGGTTGTACCTTGTTCTTTCTGCCCGGAATCAGGATTCTCACCTGGGAACAGTACATGAAAGCTGTTAGTTGGACCTCCTTTATTCTGATCGGGACAGTCTTATGTATTGCCAATACCATTGTTGCCAATGGCGTCAGTGAGTGGTTTGTCACTTATGTACTGCCCTCCTCACTGTCACTTTCGACCATGGGAGGGGTCTTTTTTGTTGCCGTGATGATTTTTGTGATCATGCTGGTTGTTCCGGTGGCTCCGGCCCTGATCGGGGTGCTGACACCAGTAATTGTCAGCTTGGCGGCCACCATGGGAATCAACCCGGCTCTGTTGATCATTACCCTGGGCTTATGCGCCGGTAACTGTTATCTGTTTCCCATCGATACGATTCCACTGATCACCTACACCGCTGGCTATTACAAAATGACCGATATGCCCAAGGCGACTATCTGGATGCAGCTGGCTTTTATTATCTTAGCGACCTTGTGGCTGCCATTGGCCGGATTGATTTCCGGAATCGTTTAGCAAAACGATTGTAAGCTGGCGTTAAACGGATCAGCGCAACATGCATGAATCCTAAAATTAAATAAAAACAATCAAGCGACAAGATGGCTATTTTGTCGCTTTTCTATTATAATGGAACGAGTATCGATCATCACAAAAGAGCGGTGCGATGTTTAATAAGGGCATTGTGAACCATGAACACACGGGGACGCTGATGATTGAATCGCTGAAAATAGAATGCAGAAAGCGAGATGAAAAAAATGGTTATTTCATTTGAAATAAGTCCGATACAAAGTATCCAGAAGATTCAGAGTCAAAAAAAGAAAATTGATCAACTTTGTTCATTTAATCCGAACTATATCAGCTGTAGTATCAGTGGGATAAAAGATGTAAGTTTTGAGCGTAATTTAGAAATGTGCAGACTACTGAAGTTGGATAAACGAACGGTTCCGATGACACACTTTGCAATTGGTGATAAGAAAAAAAAGAACTGACGGATCGTCTAAAAACTTATGTTTCAATTGGGATTGAGCATTATTTTGTTATAAGGGGGGATTCCAAGTACCATTCGCAAAGAAACGACGCATTCCCTAATAGTTTTAGTTTTATTAAGACAATAAAAAAGCTAAACCCCGATATGCATGTCTCTGTTGCGGGATATCCTGAAACTCACATTTTGGCTGATTCGGTTAAAACCGATATCAAGCATTTAAAATTAAAGCAGGAGTTTGGGGCTGATAAGATCATTACTCAAATATGTTTTGATGGATATGCGATTGCGGACTGGTTGGATCTTTGTCAGAAAAATGATATTCATTTACCTGTTGACATCAGTATTTTACCGGTTACGAATAAGAATAGCATATTACAAATCAGTTTTGCAAATGGCATCTCGATACCAAAAGAATTGTCAAAAATTATTGGGCGTTATGGTGATGATCCCCAGGACTTTAAAAAAGCTGGGATCGACTATACGATTAAACAAATTGATGCGTTGAAAAAATTGGGGATCAATGGATTTCATTTTTTGGGTGGCAATAATACAAGCACAATTTCAGAGGTATTAAATATGGCTTCGTTGGCCAATAACAATTAGATTTAAAATTAAATAAAAACAATCAAGCGACAAGATGGCTATTTTGTCGCTTTTGCATTATAATAGAGCTATTCTCGATGATCTAAAAGGAGCGGTGCGATGTTTAATAACGGCATTGTGAACTACGAAAATTATAACCACGTTGAAAAAAATTTAAAAAATGTCCTGAATCTGGCCAATAGCAGTGGGGCCTCCAAGGCAGTTGAGGAAGAAATTTATTATAATACAGCCAAAAATGTTGGCCGCAGCCTCAATGTTACTGATTATAACAGTTTAGCGGAAAAGATCATGGCCCTGGGGATTGGCCAGATTGTGATGACCAACATGTCCGATAACAAAATTGTTTTTCGGCTCTACGACTGTTTTACCTGCAGTGACATGGAAAACATCGGCAAACCGGTCTGTTATTTTGAAGCTGGGATTCTGGCCGGGGCCGTCAGTATTATCAGCAATCAGGATATGGATGCCGAGGAAGTGCGGTGCAACGCTCTGGGTGACGACTATTGTGAATTTGAAATCACCCCGGCCAAGGGCAATAAAAAGAACTTTCAGGCCGTCGGCGATGATGAAAAACCCGATATCAACATGCTTTATCTGACCATCAATTCACTCAAGCTGGCTAAAAGCAAAAATCAGATCCAATCCCAAAGCCAGCGCTCCAGCCGGGCCAATAAACAACTCAATGATGCCCTGGAAAATGCCCTGGAAGCCGATAATTTCAATCAGAACATCATCGACAGCATTCCCAACTATCTTGCGGTAATCGACAGCTCCGGGATGGTCGTGCGGATCAATAAAAAGTACCAGGAATTTCTGTCCCTGGCTTTTCAAAAAGACACCAGCATTATTTCCCTGGCTTGGGAAACAAAGTATACCGAGGTGCTAGCGACCGGCAAACCGGCCATCTGGCAGCAGATAATTTCCGGCAAGGAGCACATTGTTTTTGAGAGCCCGATTCTAGAATCCCAGGCAGTCCTGCGCCAGGTGATTCCGGTGGAATCGGATTTTATTAAACTGCTGCTTGATAAAATATCCGACCTGGAAGAGCGGATTGACAGCAACAAAAAAGCCAGCCAGCAGCAGCTTAAACTCAAAGATGATCGTGTTGTTGTGGCCAGCGATGTGATGATCAGTCAGGTAAACTACATCCGGAAAGTTGCTAAAACCGATGCCTCGATCTTAATCCGAGGCGAAAGCGGCACCGGCAAAACGCTGTTTGCCGAGGTGGTTCATCAGGAAAGTCCCCGTCGTCATAAGCCTTTTATCTACATTGACTGCACTACCATTCCCAAGAATTTTTTTGAAACCGAATTGTTTGGCTACACGCCCGGGGCCTTTACCGGCGCCAGCAGAAACGGCAAAGCCGGTAAACTGGAAATGGCTCAGGGCGGGACGGTTTTCTTAGATGAAATCGCCGAGATTCCCATTGAAATCCAGTCAAAGTTACTACGTTTTCTGCAGGAAAAGAAGTTTGAAAAAATGGGCGCCGTCAAAACCCAGCAGGTTGACACCCGGGTCATTGCCGCCACCAGTCAAAACCTCGAAGCGATGATCCGGGATGGCTTATTTCGCAAGGATCTTTACTACCGCCTCAATGTGATCAATATTGTTCTGCCGCCGCTGCGACAGCGGCGGGATGAAATCCCGGTCTTAGCCGCAAAGATTCTTAGTCAGATCAGTGAAGAAAGCAAAACCGGGCTTAAACGGATTGATGCGTCTGGCCTTCAGGCGCTGATGGGCTATGATTGGCCCGGCAATATCCGGGAGCTGGAAAATCTACTCAAGCGCCTGACCTTTCTGGTCGATGACGGAGTGATTACAAGCCAGGCGATAATGATGGAGCTGCATACGGCGGCGACCTTAAATGGCGGGGTCGGGGGCGCTGCCAGTGAAATCCGGGAAAATGAACGTGAGCTGATCATCCGGGTGTTGGAAAACTGCAATTATAACAAGTCGGCGGCAGCCGAAAAACTCGGCATCACCCGCCAGACCCTTTATAATAAGATTAAAAAGTATCAGATTAGTTAGACAGCCGGTGGCCGGGACGAGTGTCAAGTGATGTCAAAAAGTGTCAACTGTATTTTGACAGTGTCAAAATAATAGACACTATCAAATCGGGGCAGGCGGATAAAAATCCCATCAAACCGGGCTTGGCGGCATTTTATGGGGTTGGCACAAAACTTGCAATAATAAATTGGTAGTATGTTTAATAAAAAATATTTCTTTGAAAAGGAAGAGTGAAAAATTATGAGTTTGACAGATTTAATTTACGCCGGTTCCAATGCAGTTGCCGGATTAACCGAAGGCGCAGTGAATGACGCCATTGAAAAATTTGGTGCGGATCATGCCGTGGGTTATCCCGATACCGCTTATTGTTTGCCGATTATCTACGCCGCTACCGGGGTTAAAATTAAGACCCTGGGCGATTTACCAGCGGCTGTGGGCATTCTTAAAAGCCTGATCACCAACAAGGAAGATCTGGGCGAGGCTTTAAATGCCGGTCTGGCGACCGCTGTTGGGGCCGAAATTATTGAAGCGATCCGCTATCTGGATGGTGACCCCTATGCCAATGATTCCGGCATCGGTTTTGTGCCGGATCCGATTATCCGATCATTGGGTGTGCCTCTGGTAACCGGTGATATCCCCGGGATTGCCGTCCTGCTGGGCGAAGCTGCTGATCCTGCGGCTCTGGCTGCGATTGTTAAGGACTATCAGGAAAAAGGACTGCTGACCTTTATGGTTGGTAACATTATTGAGCAGGCCTTAGAAGGCGGCGTCAAGATGGGGCTGGATTATCGGGTGATCCCGTTGGGTCATGAAGTCACCTCGGTTATTCACGTGGTCTCCGTGGCGATTCGGGCGGCTCTGATTTTTGGCGGCATCGAACCGGGCAAACTGCCGGAGTTTTTAACTTACACCAAAGAACGGGTACCGGCCTTTGTCAATACCTTTGGTGAACTCAACGAAGTGATCGTTTCTGTTGGGGCGGGTGCCATTGCCCTCGGTTTCCCGGTTATCGCCGATGTACCGGTCCCGGAAGTGCCGGGAGCCTTAATGACCCAGGCCGATCACAGCAAAACCGTCGAATTTTCTCTGGAAGCCCGGGAAATTAAAATTAAAGTCACCAAAATCGATGTACCGGTTTCCGTGGCTTCAGCCTTTGAAGGGGAGCGGGTTCGAAAAGAGAACATGTTTGCCGAATTTGGCGGCAACAAAACTGAATGCTGGGAACTGGTTACCAGCGGGGATCCGGCCACCATGGAAGACCATAAAATTACCGTCATCGGACCGGATATCGATGATCCAAGCTTCGCTGATGCCGATGTCGTCCGTCTGCCTCTGGGGATTGTTGTCACCGTTGGCGGCAAAGCCATGCAAAAAGATTTTGAAACCGTGCTGGAACGCCGCATCCACTACTTCACCAACTACATCGATGGCGCCATGCATGTGGGCCAACGTAACATCGCTTGGATCCGTCTGACTAAAGAAGCCTTTGAAAAAGGGTTCCGTTTAAAACATATCGGTGAAGTGCTCTACGCCAAAATGCGGTCGGACTTTGAAAAAGTCGTCGATAAATGTGAAATCACCATTTACACCAAGGCCGAAGACGTTAAACGGCTGGGTGAAGAAATGGTTAAACCAATTTACGCCGAGCGGGATGCCCGAATGAATGCCCTGACGGATGAGAGTGTTGATGAATTCTACACCTGTTTATTGTGTCAGTCTTTTGCGCCCAGCCACGTTTGCATCGTGACCCCGGAACGTCTGGGTCTGTGTGGCGCGGTTTCCTGGTTGGATGCCAAGGCGACCAAAGAACTCGATCCCGAAGGACCTAATCAGCCGGTCATCAAAGGAACTGCCAGTGATGAACGGGTTGGTCGTTGGGATTCGGTTAACAAGGCTGTTGCCAGCGCATCACAAGGCGCAGTTGAAAGCGTCACCCTCTATTCAATCCTTGAAGATCCAATGACTTCCTGTGGTTGCTTTGAATGTATCTGTGGAATCATGCCTGAAGCCAATGGCGTGATCATTGTCAACCGTGAATTCAGTCAGACTTCTCCGGTTGGGATGACCTTTGGCGAGTTGGCCTCCATGACCGGTGGTGGTGTGCAGACCCCCGGCTTTATGGGTCACGGTCGGTTCCTGATTGGTTCTAAAAAGTTTATGTCGGCTGAAGGCGGACTACAACGAATTGTCTGGATGCCCAAAGAATTAAAAGACGATGTGGCTGACCGCTTGAACAAAGCCGTTGTAGCCATGGGTGGACCGGAAAACTTTGCCGACATGGTTTGTGATGAAACCATTGCCACCGACTCCGAAGCGGTTCTGGAATTCCTGGAAACCAAAAACCATCCGGCCCTGGCCATGGACCCGATTATGTAGGCACTTTGCCAATACGTATATAAAAAAAAGACAAGTAAAAACGCATCTCATTTTGAGGTGCGTTTTTTTGTGTCCTGGAAGTGCGCCTGGAAAAATGGCGCAGCAGTTTTTTTTGATGCTTTGGTATGAAGCCTAATTAGCCGCGTTTTTTTGACTCGAATTCTGGACATCGGGAAGCCCGGGGTCTGTTTAGAAAAACATAGTGCGGGTTTGGATGGGGCGCTTGCCAGGGGGCCTTTTTTATCTGACCGATGCGTCGGCAATAATGGGTATTATAAAAAAAGACCGGTGAGCAGGTGGATGGACTCTTTTATACAGTTTTAAGCCTCAACGAAAAAGCTCGAAAGCCCACCATCGATTACCTTGATCAGAAATTCAGCAAATTCGTCGACCGGCTCGGTCATTCCCTTCTTCAGCCAGGTGCGCAGGCAGTTTAAGGCTCCTCCAGCTGTGTCAGCAGGGCATACTGATCGGCATAGTGGGCATAGAAGGTGCTGCGGTTGATGTCTGCCGTTTCACAGATCATCTTTACAGAAATTTTGGAGATCGGGCGGGTCTCCATCAATTCCATCAGGCTGTCTTTGAGTATTTTTTTGGTGAGCCGTACCCGGCGATTGTTTTTTCATTGGACATGCTGATTCCTCGTATATATTTTTGATTAATCCGACAGAAAGAAAGTGATGTGTTGGTTTCTTTGCAATTCCCGGAAGAATTGCGGGTTGTCTTTCATGATCCTGGTCATTATAATACAGAAGGTATATAAAAACAACACCTTGTTGAATTAATCACAGTGACAGGAAAGGAAGCATGAAATGATGAAAAAAATAATCAGATATCGCTATGGGATTCTGATCCTATGGCTGGTTGTGACGGTACTGTTGACGGTTTTTCAGCCGGATACCCAGGCGATTCTTAAGGAGCGGGGACAAAATCCCATCAGTGACAGCAGTCCCTCCAAGGTGGCCCAGACCCTGCTGGATCAGATGGAGACCCAGGAGGGCACCAGTGACCTGGTTGTTTTTTACAGCGCCGATCAAATCACCCCGGATCAAATGAGCCAGATTGAAGCAGGGGTGGCTCGCTTCCGGGCCGACGCTCAGGCGCTGGGGATTGTGGAAATCATGGACCCTTTTGGTATGCCGGAAGCCCGGGATAATTTCATCTCTCCGGACGGCACCACCCTGATGGTGCCGTTTAAGCTGGCTCAGAGCGATCAGGACATTGATGACTTAAGTGAAAAAATCAAGGCCAATTTTACCGGGATTCATACCGACACCTATCTGACCGGTGAGGATTTATCAACAACGACTATCTCCACACCTCGCTGGCCGGAACCGTTTTAAAAAACGTCGACTATGGCATTGTTGGGCCCAGCGCTACGACGCGGGACGAAAATGATGTCTTAAGCCAGGATCTGAACCGGATGATTGTCATCGTCCTTTTGGGCATTTTTCTAGTGCTACTGCTTCTGATCCGGTCGCTGTGGTCATCGCTCTGTATTACCGGATCGCTGATTGGCGCCAATTTTGCCGCCATCTTTTTAAGCAATCAGCTGTTTGCCCAGTGGTTTCATTTTGTTGGTTTCAACCCGTTTATCCCGTTTTTTTCGTTTATCATCATTGTGGCTCTGGGCGTCGATTACAGCATCTTTCTGATGGCCCAAGTGGGGGAATATCATGATTTGTCGCCCCAAGATGCCATCGTTGAAGCCTGTCGGTAAACCGGTGGCGTGGTTACCGGAGCGGTGATTATTCTCGGCGGCACTTTTGCCACTCTGATTCCGTCGGGTATGTCACTGCTGATTCAGCTGGCGGTGACGGTCATCATCGGCCTGATGATTCTCTGTCTGGTGATGCTGCCGATTTTTATCCCGGCGATGATTGCTTTGCCCGAATGCATCCGGGAACTGCGTCAGCAGAGAAACAAAACAACGCCGAATATCGGATGATCAGTAAGCGATTGAAATAATAACTGCTAAAATGGAGGCAGAAAAATGGCAATTGCTGCTGACGCAGTTACTTATATAAAACAGTCATACGTTTTTCGTATGACTGTTTACGAAATCGGAATTAGACTTTTGATTACGAGAAAGGTACAATACACATACGGTTGGATGTGCACATGACCAAAATGAACTAAGGAGATTGTCTAATGAACGAGAAAGAAAATTTATTACGGGTCTATCGTCATCAGAAACCTGAGTGGACACCGATATATATGGAAGCAGTTTATCTGGCTGGAATAATCTCAAATAATGAAACTGGTGTTCGAGGAAAAACTGTTAGGGAAAATGTTCGACTGGATGAATTTGGAGTTGAGTGGGAAATGGGCCATGGTGCTCCGGTTCCGGTGCCAGGGAATTATCTTGTGAAGGATATCAGCGATTGGAGAAATCTCAAATTTCCAGCCCCAAAGGATTGGGATTGGATGCATCTTGCAGAAGCAGAACTCAAAGATTATGATAGCAGCAAAGTGTTAACCTATTTCAGTGAACAAGGTTGCTTTGATCGGCTCACACAATTGATGGGATTTGAAAATGCCCTAATGGCGTTACTTGAAGACCCGGAAGAATGTTCGGATTTTTTAGCGCAGTTGCCGACTATAAAATTGAACTAATTGAATGTGTAGCCAAACATTATCATCCGGATGTATTTTGTTATACAGACGATCTTGCGAAAGCTGATTCACTTTTTATGAGTCCGGAAACATATCGGCAGATTATTAAACCCCATCATGCCCGCATTATAGAAGCAATTCGTAAACATGATATGATTGCTGAACAGCATACCTGTGGAAAATGTGATGTGATTATGGATGATTATGTCGAAATGGGAATACAGTCATTCTTCCCGGCACAAGCTTCAAATAATTTGGTTGGCATTCAGAAAAAACATGGTGATAAACTGGTTATTACAGGTGGTTTTAATTCTCAGGGACCGGCCGGATTTCCGGATGCAACGGCTGAAACGCTTGAGGCTGAGGCATTGCGCATGGTTGAACAATATGCCGTTAACGGAGGCTACTTATGTTTGCCGATGATTGGGGAACTTGGGGTTGAACCCACACCGACGCAACTCATGCAAATGGGAGCGTTTATGAAAACGTTTCGTGCCGAATGTCAAAAGCGTGGTATCTAGCACAAAAGACTGCTTGGATCATTGCTGGACATGATCCAGATCGGGGACTTTTGCTGAAAAACGAAAGTGCTGAGAAGGATTAAGCATCGGTGCAGATTTTTCAAAAAAATAATTTATGCTGAAATCAATTAAAAGATTTATACTTTTCAATTGGTATCAGCATTTTTTATTAGCCCATTTTATAAGAATTGCTGATATAATAAAGCTGAATTTTAAAACCAAATGGGATAAATACGAGCATTCTATCTTTAATTATAAAATAGTGACTTAGGGTGCATTGATCGAAGGGAGCTAAAAATGATACCATCAGGGTTGTTAGGGATTACGCTGCAACAGATAGAAATATTTTTGACTGCTGCAAAATACGAAAATTTCACAAAAGCTGCGGCAACGCTTCACATGACACAGGCATCGATCAGCCGAAACATCCAAAGTCTTGAATATTCAACTGGTCTGGTGCTATTTTTAAGGCACAAACAGCATGTCCGGCTGACCAATGCAGGTAAAAAGCTGGCCGAGCTTCTGCCGGAAATTTTGACAAAAACCGAGAATGCCGTTGAGAAAGCTTTCCTTCAGCAAAAGAATCAATTTCAGAGTCTGGTAATTGGTGATTTTAGCAGCACATCGATGGACAGCTATCTGTTGCCGATTACCAAAGCGTTTGAAACTGCTTATCCGGATGTTGATTTAAAAATTGAACGGGATGATCCTGATAGAGTGCTCACTAATGTCAGCTCAGGTCTCTATGATGCGACTTTTTTTACTTATGCAGGAATAAGCAGAATAGAGGATTCAAATCTCCAATATCAAGTCCTGTTTTTGATGCCGCCGACATTGGTAATTTCAGATGTGCATCCTCTTTTTACAAAAGATGAAATAAATGATGAAGATCTAAAAAACTTAACGCTTGTCACAATGGATGGTGAGGAATATGAAGAATACCGCACGTTTGTAAGTGTGGTTTGCCAGTCATCTGGCATTACATACAAACGAGTGAAAAAAGTCGATAGCTTATTTACACTTGCAATGGAATTAAAACGCAGCGAAAGTGTTGCGATACTGGATAATTGTTTTGCACCGATGAATCCTAAAGAGTTGCGTTATATTTCATTATTTCGAGCTTCTGTCCATTCTGGAATTATAATCGTTTTCTCTGCGAATAACAGTAATCCTTTTCTGCTTAAATTTCGAGAAATTTGCAAAGAAGTTTGTGACAATATCATCCGGGATACATATAATGACTAAGGGATAAAATTGCGATTTACACCTGTCTTTTGAGGGAAATACTTTCTTTCAAAAGACAGGCATTTTTGAAAATAGTTTTGAAGTAAATTACTGTCAACTTAAATCGGGTATCCTTCAAACATCGCTCTCAATATTTGGCCTAAAAAGATTATAATATTTTCGGTCGATTTCTTATAAGGATGAACAACCGTTTTTTCTTATCTTGTATTTAGTAGTAAGCCCCGAACTTCTTAGCTACTAAAGCTAATATTTAAAGATCATTTTCAGATGGCGTATCACATTTTACACGATATTTATAAAATTCTTCAAATATCGGACCAGACCAGGCTGGATCCATAGTACCAGCATCAAAAATAAGGCTCCTGGTGGGACCAAATACATCCACAAAACGATTAGTCTCGGCGATGATCTGTTCAATGGGGGTATCTGCTTTGCTGATTAACTGGGAATCGACGGGTCCGATAAAAACTGGTTTTTCACCGAATTCCTGAACAACTTTTTCCTGATCGTTATAGAGATTAAACAGTCCAAAAATCAATTTTGGCCCCATTTCGTAAATATCCAGCATCAGAGGTGTAATACAACCGCAGCTATGGTGACAATAAATCATATTGTTGTCTGCAATGGCTCTGCCAATTTGAGCATCAAAGGGCTTGATCATTTCCTGAAACATTTTATTGGACATGAAGGGAGCGTTTTGGTGACCAAAGTCGTCGAGGATACAGGTGATATCAGGATTATAGTGTTTTTGATTTTACTGACCATGGCAACTTTAAAGTCTGTGATCGCCTGCATTAGCTCCTTAAAGGCTTCCGGCTCTTCATAAAGGGCTTCAAGTGCTTCCTGGAATCCAATTAAGGCGTGGAGTCTTTCCCATGGGCAGCTCTCCCAGAAGATCATCGAGTGTTTATTTTCGCGATCAAACTGGGCTGCCTGTTCCTCGGCTCTGATCCAGTCCAAATTTTCGGGATTAGGGAAGCTCACTTGTTTTTTCCACTTCGTGATATCGTTACAGGGTTGTCGACCGGGCAAAGGGCTGGCGCCCATGATCATCGGGTCAAACTCCCACCAGCATTCAAAGTAGTCATACCCGTTGCCTTCGTCCATCGCTGGGCGTTCCCGAATCACATCGGTTGGAATCACCATTTCCAGACAGACCGCGAATGAGGGAATCCACTGCGCTTTTTCGTCATGCATGATCAAATGCAAAGCATTTTCACGTTCATTCATAGTCTTTATCTCCTGAATATACTTCTAGTTTTTATTGTATAATTGATCCATGAAAAAGCATACTCACCAAAATGAAAATGACCCGTTTCAATTTTGCAAACATTGGTATAGAATGGGATCAGCAGATAAAAGTGATCTTGGGGAAGGAGAAAGATTTGGAAAATTATCAAATTATGGGGATCAGTATAATGGAGATTGGCATTAGTGCTTATCTGAATACAGTTGGAAATCATATTTTTGTGGCGAATCGGTTCTATCGGCAGATGCAGACCAATGCGACGGTCTTTCGGGAACTGAGTGGAACGGAAAGCGGATTGCTGGCCGTTTGTCGAAGGGATGCGATCCTTGGCGTGACGAATTTCATCCGCTATGCAAAGACATTTTTTCAGGAATACGGTTAGGAAGGCGCTGTTGTTAGGCTCGGTGAGAGGTATAATGTTACCTTACCCCTTAATAAAAAGCAATTCCCCAGATACTGAAGAATTCCCCAAAAAAGCGGATCAGTTGAACTATATGTTGTATTGATTCCCGCACCTAAGGCTTAATTAAGGATGTTTTTTATGAATGGATCTTATTACAAAATATATTTATTAAATTATCGAAACAATAATTGGTGTAAAAGTTCAAAATACACGTAAATATATAGAAAAAAAACCGTATCATTCACTTCGGGTACTCATTATAATTATTACATCTTATGAAAAAAGAGGTATTTTTATATGAATTCTGAAAACACTTTAAAATTTGTGCCGCATATTCCCAATAATGTGCCTGAAGTAAAGGTGATGGTTGCCCCGGAAGGATTGTGGCATCCGATGACAGATGGAACCTGGCCATTGCATCCATTTGCATATGATAAATGGGAGATCGAAGAATTGAGTTGGCATGATACCTGTTACATTCATGCGGGGTTAAATCCATTTTTGCAATTTGCAGTAAAAGGAAGTGATCTATTGGATCTGATGGAAGCGATTAGTGTCAATACATTTCGAAATTTTCCCGTCGGAAAGGCCCGGCATACATTATTGTGCAATGATTTGGGAAAAATAATTCTGGATGGAATCATCATTCGCCGTTCTGAAGAAGACTTTATTTGTGCCTGCTTACCGGATCCTGCAATGTTTAACGCTCAGATGGAAAATAAATTTAAGATCTCGTCCGAGTATATTGGCGACTCAAATTTCTTTTTCCAGATGTGTGGACCAAAATCTTTACAGATCGTTGAAGAAGCGGCGCAGCAGGATCTTCACGATCTGAAATTTATGTTCACGGCTGATGCCAAAATTGCCGGGAAAGAGGTCTTTGTTCTCCGAACTGGAATGGCAGGAACACTGGGCTATGAAGTTCATGGTAAGGTTGAAGATGCCCATGAGGTTTACAACAAGTTACTGGAAGTCGGTGAAAAATATGGGATTCAGAAATTAGGCCGATATGCATATGTGAATGCTCATTGTGAAGGAAGTATTCCCCAAATTGCTGAACATTTTGCTTCCCCGATGGATCCGGTGGTTTTATCAGGAAGTTTACCAAGAGATTCAGAACTGCTCTATCGAAGCCCGGTGGATCTGGGATGGGAGAAACTGATCAAATTCAATCATGATTTTCCTGGAAAGGACGCATTAAAAAAAGAATTGGAAGGGCCTCATAACACTGGGGTTCATCTTATCTGGAATAAAGAGGATGTGCTAAAAGTAATGGCCGGTTCCATGGATCACGAAAAACGATATGATACGATGGATTTAGTTTGCGACTATGATTATGTCCGAAATAACGCTGGGATGCATATTGATGCAGTTTTTGATGGCGAAAAGATGATCGGGGCATCTTCAGGGCGGATGTTATCGCCAAAAACAAGAGAAATGATTTCAATTGGCTCAATTGACTCAGAATATGCGGTTGAAGGAAAAGAAGTGGAAGTACTCTGGGGTAATCCGGAAAGTAATCAGGTGCGGGTAAGGGTTACGGTTACCTTATTCCCTTATATCAAAGAAGGTAGAAACGAAGATTTTGATACCGAAACCATTCCACACTCAGTTTTTGATTGATGGAAACAATGATGATCGGCGTTTATGATCTTGCCTAAAATGCGTAGTTGACACGAAGAAGCCACACAAAAATATTTGTGTACAGGCTTCTTTTTTTTTGAAAAATCACGACACCAGATGATATAATGATAAAAAAGGTTAATGTCAGGAGAAGACCCATGCCGATTTCACAGAATACTTCTTCAGTCCGAAAAGATATAATTCTAAATGCTCTGATCGAAAGAAAAGGATTACAGTACTTGACCGATGTGGCCGCAGAGGTATTGGAAAATCCCATTTTTATTTTTGATATCAGTGGAAAAATTTTGGCAAAAAGCCATATAAAAGAGTATAAAGAGGTCTGGGAAGTGTTGTTTCCAGATGGACACTTGAATTCTGACAATCGAAGAATTACCGAGAGAGCCGGCGTGATAAAACAAATAATGGATGATGATTCGCCTGTATTTGGCAAATTTGAATTTAGTCGGTTCCGGTTTCTTGGCTGTCGGATTCGTGACAATGACAATGTGGTGGCAGTTGCGACGTTAGTAGAGATGAATCCCTTTGGGAAGGAAGACTCGGACTTACTGATAACGATATGCAAGTCCGTTTTATTCGAGTTATTATATCGTGAACGTACAGCGATGCAAAAAATCCCGTATTTTGGTCTATTAAAGGATATCATCGAGCGAACAGTTTCTGAAAGTGAGATTCTGGAACGATGCAAAGTTCTCAATTTGTCGATACACGAAAAAATGCGTTTAATTGAAATCAGATTTCCCGGCTATCTGTCAAATTCTTTATCATTGAATTTACTCCGGGAATCATTGATATTATCGATTCCGATCCGCTACTGCATAATTTATTCTGATACCTTGCTTTTGATTATGGCAGAAAATTTAATTAATGAGTCAATATTGGAGAGAATAAAAAAGGTGTTTTATCACTATGAAATTCGTATTGGGATCAGCTCTAAGTTCACAAATATTTTGTCAGTACAAAGTGCTTTTCAGGAATTACGGGCAATTCAAAGTGTCTGTCAAAAACTGCAAGTATTTAAAGAAATTACCTTTTACGAGGAGATTATAATGTATCATTTTATGGAAATGGCATCAAAAGAATTTGATTTAAGAAAATTCTGTCTCCCGGTAATCGCACAAATTGAAGAATATGATCAATATCACAGTACATTTTTAAAACAATGCCTTGAAGGATACCTTGAATGCGGTAGAAACACTCAGAAAGCGGCCGAGCAATTGCATATCCATAAAAATACGTTGTATTATCGGTTAAAACGCATTGAAGAATTATTTAGTCTGGATTTAAATGACGAAAATCTATGTTTCAATCTGCAGTTGTCACTTCGCGTCCAGCATTTTGCTGACTAATAAGACAACCTTATTCATACAAGTGTTGCCAAATCAGTAAAGATCGGGTGTGATTGTTAGAACCAGAATGATTGTTTGTATTAAAGTCATTAATTAGGATATATGGAACAAATCTTTAACAAACAGGAGAAAATGATGGTAGCTGAAACATATGCGGAAAGAAAAGATCAAATTTTAAATGCATTGATAGATCGAAGAGGGTTGCAGTATTTAACTGATGTTGCAGCTAAAGTACTAAAGAATCCGATTTTTATTCAAGATGTCAGCGGCAAAATTTTAGCTAAGAGTCAGAGTAAGGGACATCATGAGATATGGGAAGCCTTGTTTACCAATGGTTCTCCCGGTTTAGACAAAAGTGTAATTTCGGAAAATTCAGTGGCCATGCAGATGATGATTCAACAGAATACTCCTGTTTTGGGGCAATTTTCCCAGAGTCAGTTTGTGTTTTTAGGATGTGGAGTTCGGGACAAGGATGGGGTGGTTGCTTTTGTGACCATTATTGAAAAAGAATCGTTCAATGATGATGATTCGAGTCTACTGGTAATTATCTGCAAGTCTGTCTTATTTGAATTACTGTATTATGAACGGACAGCAATGCAAACAATACCTTATTTTAGTTTATTAAAAGACATTATTGAAGCAACGGCGACCAGCAGCGTAATCAGGGAACGGCGTCGGTCGCTTCATTTAGACTTTCCAGAATCAATGCGGTTGCTTGGAATAAAAATTTCGGATAAGAATAATTCGATATCGCTGTTCTTTCTTCGGGAAATGTTGTTAACTGCAATGCCTTCCTGTTACTGTATTATATATGATGGTAGTTTGATCATAATTATTTCAGAGAAGTATGTCAATCGGTCCTTGCTCGATAAAGTTGAAAAATTATTTTGCAACTATGAAATAAGAATCGGTGTGAGTTCCCGATTTACAGACATATTAGAGATAAAAAATGCCTTTCAGGAGATGCAGGCGATACAAAGTGTGTATCAAAAATTGAATCTTGAAAAGTCATTAACGTTTTATGAAGACATTTTACTATACCATTTTATGGAACTGGCTTCAAAAGAATATGATTTGAACAGATTCTGTTTGCCAATTTTGAAGAAGATTGAGGAATATGATAACCAGAATAAAACATTATTGAAAAATAGTCTTGAAGCATATCTCGAGTCTGGGAGGAATATCCAGAAAGCGGCGGATCGCCTATATATGCACAAAAATACACTTTATTACCGATTGAAGCGCGTGGAGGAATTGTTCAACTTGGATTTGAGTGATGAAAATTTATGTTTCAATTTGCAATTTTCACTCCGCATGAAAAGAATGGCAAGGTAATTTGTGAAAAAGTTCAAAATTAATGGTGAAAAAATGTGCGAATAGACGTATACAGATAACCTCTTCTTTTAGTAGAATTATACTCAAGAAGAGGGTTTTTTATGCGTAGAATATCAATCGCATAGAAATAAATCGAAGGATTGTCAAATAAATTAAGGAGGCTTTAATATGGAAAAAAAGTTTGAAACATTGGATTTTACACCATTTTGTCCGAAACCGGATCATGCATCATTGTATGCACCTGCTTTTGTAGGTGTTTCTGCGTACGAATATACAAACTGGCGAGACGAAACTACTTCATGGAAAACAACGGCCTATCTGCATGCGGGTCTAAACCCAACCGATACCTATCGACTAAAAGGACCGGATGTAATTAAATTCCTGTCACGTATTTGTGCAACAAATTTCGATGTTTTCCCTGTTGGCAGGATAAAACATGGTCTTGTATGTGATGAGAAGGGACGAATCGTCCAAGATGGCGTTTTGCTACGAACAGCAGAAGATGAGGTAATGACGTACTGGATGGTACCAATGTTGAATTACGCCCTGGAAAGTGGGAAGTACGGTAAATTTGATGTTGAAGGCGAATTTCTCACAGGAAAAGTATTTCTGTTTCAGATCGGAGGGCCAGTATCTATTGACATCGTAGAAGGTGCCAGCGGTAAAGATTTGAGAGATCTTAAATTTCTTCGTTCAATAGAAGCAGAGATTGCCGGAAAGCCAGTTCGTATCCTTAGAATTGGCATGTCTGGGACGCTTGGTTATGAAGTCCATGGTGCGATTGAAGATGCTCATGACGTGTACAATGCACTTTATGATGTTGGCAAACCTCTTGGTCTAAGAAGACTAGGATCTCATTGTTATCCAATGAATCATTCTGAAAATGGATTTCCACAGTTTGGTGTCCATTTCTTGGAGCCGAAGAGTGAAGACGAAGATTTAATGAACTATCTAAAAAGTACACCAGGGATGGAATTCCAACTTTTTGCGGCCGGACCCATGAACCCCCATGGCAGTGCATCAGATGATGTACAGCTTTTTTATCATGATCCATACGAATTTGGATGGGGAAAAATGATCCGTTTTGATCATGAATTCATCGGAAAAGAAGCACTTGAGCGCATTAAAGAAGAAAATAAACGTCAAATGGTTACCTTGGAATGGAATGTGGATGATATTGCGGACGTGTTCGCC
Source organism: Acetobacterium sp. UBA5834 (assembly GCF_002435675.1). NCBI lineage: Bacteria > Bacillati > Bacillota > Clostridia > Eubacteriales > Eubacteriaceae > Acetobacterium > Acetobacterium sp. UBA5834. Next base: position 26,205 of record NZ_DJGY01000029.1, read on the forward strand.
TCTCAGTTTAGAGATGAGGAACCCTATAAGTATATTGAAAACCCAACAGATCTCAATTTCTGGCCGGATTTCTCAGGTGCGATTTCCCATGATCGCATATTAAATAATAACGGGGAAACAATCGGAACAACATTTGGCAGACAAAATTCAGCATATTTCCACCGAATGATTTCCATTGGGTGCCTGAATACGGAGTATGCAGAATTAGGCACTGAAGTGCTTGTGCTTTGGGGAGAACCTGGTAAAAGACAAAAGAAAATCCGTGCAAAGGTTGTCAGATTCCCGTACAACAATATCCTGCGTAATGAAACAACAGATGTAGCTTTGTTACAAAAAGCAGTAGAAACAGTCTATAAATAGAAAGGTCGAAATGAGAAAATATAAAAATTTAGCCAGCCCCTACACAATTAGAAATATTACGTTTCGTAATCGAATTGTGACGACACCAACCGGAATGACCTATCCCGATGAATACAGCGGCGCCCCTGATTTCAAAACAGTGCTTTTTTACGAAAAAAAAGCCAGAGGAGGTGCCGCCGGTATTACTTATGGAGAAACTCCTGTGAATAATATGGATGCAATCAGGCGGCCAAATGTCGATTTAATTCGTCCTGATTTTACACGTATGATTCTGCCAAGCAAGGATTGGATCAAATTTACCGATGCAATTAAGCGTCATGGTGCAGTGCCCTCGATTCAATTAGCCCATGCCGGATTATTTGCCGAACCTATCTTTAATCAGGGACAGGGCACTCCTATTGGACCCGTTTCGTTTGTGAAAGAAAATGGAACTGCGGTAAAAGCCATGGATGAAGAAGATATGAAACGGATCGCCAGTGACTTCGCTGAAAGCGCCTTTTGTGCAAAACAAGCCGGCTTTCAGGAAGTGATGATTCAGTGTTGTCATGGATGGCTGCTGGCACAGTTTTTATCACCAGCCTGGAATACCAGAACAGATGAATACGGTGGGTCCATTGAAAACCGGGCGAAATTTCCACTGCAGGTTCTAAAAGCGGTCAGAGAAAGCATCGGCAATGATGTAGTCATTGAAATTCGCATCAGTGGCGATGAACATCAGCCTAACGGATGGACGGTAGAGGATTGTATCGTGTTTTGTAAAATGGTCGAAGGCATTGTGGATATCATTCAGATTTCTTCCGGGGACTATCATAACTCTGAACATTACTGTTTCACTTCAACGCTGATGCCCCATTTTATCAATGTGCCTTATGCACAAAAACTTAAAAATGCTGGCGTTAAAACGGCGATTTGTGCAGTAGGTGCGAATGATGATCCCGCTGAAATGGAACGGTTGATCGCAGAGGGCATTCTTGATTTTGTGGCAATTGGAAGAGGCACACTGGCTGATAGTGATCTGCCAAGAAAAATATTGCAGAATAAAGAAGATGAAGTGCGACCCTGCATTCGCTGCAATGATTGTATGGCGGGTCTCTATGATGGGTTCTACCAATGCAATATCAATCCCACCGCTGGACAGGAAGCTTATCTGTTAAATACACCAGCTGTTGAAGATAAAAAGAAGGTGATTGTTGTTGGTGGTGGCCCTGGCGGCATGCAGGCGGCGATTACAGCAAGTGACCGGGGTCACGAAGTGATTCTGGTGGACAATCAAGAAAAATTAGGTGGAGCGCTACTATTTACTGATTATGACGCGCATAAGCATGACTTAAAAAAATATTCCGACTATCTTGTGAGACAGACATTTAAACGTGATATTGAAGTGCGATTAAATACAACCGCAAGCAGAGCGTTGCTTGAAGAACTACAACCCCAGTCAATTATTGTAGCGGCTGGCGCTATGCCTCGGGTACCCAATATTGACGGGATTGATCAGGCATTTCATGCAACTACGGCTTATTATCAGCCGGAAAAGATGGGGGATAAAATCATTATGATTGGTGGTGGACTGATTGGCTGTGAATTAGCCCTTCATTTAGCAGAATTCGGGAAGCATGTTACAATTTTAGAAATCACAGACAAATTAGCACAGGAAGCGAACATGCTTCATCGACCGACCCTATTAGAATATATGGATCAAAAAAACGATCTGATTCACGCTGTTCTAAGTGCAAGTACAAAAAAAGTTCTGGAAAATGGTGTTGTTTATTTAGACGAGAATAATACAGAACACTTTGTTGAAGCAGATACTGTCTTATATGCGGTTGGCAGTGTGCCTAATTCTGGTATTGTGGAAGAACTTCGTAAATGGGATGAATGGGAGACATTCATGGCGATTGGAGATTGTACCGGGGCGTGCATTGTAAAAAAAGCGATTCATGGTGGTTATTTTGCCGCAATGGATATAATTTAAAAAAATAGCTTTTTCAAACAGTGTATATCGGATTGATTTGAAGCAGTTGCATTATCACTTATTTTGATAAGCTAAAAATGGGTATCAGTAAAATTCTGTAAAAATTAGAACAGCGTTAGCGGCACTGAGTTTACTCATGAAGCTAACGCTGTATTTACATTGCAGATAAAATATTAGCTTGTTTCTTGGCTATAATCGGATGCAAAGTCAGTACTTTCTTAAGACAGGAAAATAAATTTTATTGCACCAGACTGAACTATTCAAAAGACCATGTAGATGAAAGGAAATGGAAATGGATGATGTAATTACAAAAAATAGTAAAAGCAATCAAAGATCCTATAAAACTAGTGTGTCAGCGAAAATATCGCTACTGTTGATTTTTTTTACGACGATTAGCATTGCTATTATCGGATCGGCTGCATTTTTTTCGGCGAGAGTGGTGTTAACTTCTGCGCACACGGAAGAAAATCTGGAAATGTCGTTGTATTCTCTGGGTCTCACAGTCGGATTAGTTGCTTTAGCAATCATAGTCATCTGTATCCCCGTGGCAATTATTTCGGGTAAAATTTTGACAAAGCCCGTCGTCCTGTTAAACCAGGCGTTCACTCGGATGGCTGGTGGAGAAACTGAAATTGGAGATCAGCTATTTAATGATTTAAAAATCAAACAAAATGATGAAATCGGTCAGATGATAACATCTTTCACGATGATGATCGAAAGTCGAAAGCAATTGGTTGAAGCCGCTAGTGCAATAGCTAAAGGTGATCTGACCATTGAAATCACGCCAAGTTCTCAACAGGACAGAATGGCTTATGCACTGATTGATATCGTGAGTGAACTTAATCTACTTTATAAGGAAATAGAAAAGGCTGGATATGAAGTTGCTTTTTATGGTCATTTTGATTATAAGGGTGATCCAGATGTTTTAGCTGGCTCCTATCAGGATTTTGTTTCGGGGATCAATCAGATTATGGATGGTTTGATTCAGCCAATTCGCAACGCCAGTCGATATATCAAAATGATTGGTACAGGCGAAATTCCTGAAAAAATCACAGAAACTTACAATGGCGATTTTAATATTTTAAAAGAGAGCATTAACGCTTGTATAGATGGGCTGGGAGCTTTGGTTGCAAGCAATGAGGTACTAGAACACCTCAATAAAAATGATTTTTCCAGAAAAATTGCAGGAAATTATTGCGGACTTTATGGGTCAATTGTTGAATCCATCAATCGGACAGTAGATCAGTTTAATTTGCTCATTATGGTAGTTGATAATATTGCACAGGGTGAATTTATTTATCTTGAATCTTTGAAGAAGAATGGAAAACTCAGTGAAGCAGACACCTTGACACCGATTCTGATCGAGATGATCGAGACAATTCAGATGCTCGTTGAAGAAACCAGAAAAATGACACAAAGTGCAGTTGCAGGTGATCTAAGTAAACGTGGAGATCCAGATCTCTTTAAAGGGAACTATTCGAAAGTTATAAACGGCTTTAATCAGGTGCTGGACGCTGTCATCGCTCCGATCAATGAAGCCTCTGAAGTTATGACAGCACTATCAAAAGGAAACCTGCAGTTAGAGATGACCGGGAATTACGCCGGGGATCATGCAGATATTAAAACAGCCCTAAACAAAACGATGCGTTTTTTAAAGCGTGTTGTTGGTGAAATCGCGATGGTCTTAAACAATTTTCAAAAGGGTAATTTGAACCAAGAAATTACTTCTGACTATCACGGAGACTTTTTTGAAATTAAAAAAGCCCTGAATGAGATCACGACAGAGATGAGCCATACGCTTTCAGAAATTAATGTGGCGGCAGAACAGGTTGAAAATGGTGCTCAGCAAATTTCAAGTGGCGGCCAGACGTTGTCACATGGGGCTACCGAACAGGCCAGTGCTATTGAGGAACTTGCAGCATCCATAGAAGAAGTGGCAGAAGAGACGAAAAAGAATGCCATAAGTGCCAATCAGGCCAGTGAACTCACTCAGTTTGTTCAAGAAAATGCTCAGTTGGGCAATGGTCAGATGATAAAAATGATGACAGCCATGGACGAAATCAATAACGCATCAAAGAATATTTCAAGAATCATTAAAGTAATTGATGACATTGCTTTTCAGACCAATATGCTTGCCCTCAATGCAGCGGTTGAAGCTGCCAGAGCTGGACAACATGGCAAAGGTTTTGCTGTAGTGGCAGAAGAGGTGCGAACGTTGGCTGCCAGGAGCGCTGATGCCGCAAAGGAAACCACTGGTCTCATCGAAAGTTCTATTAATAAGGTAGAAGTGGGTACCGTTATTGCCGATGAAACAGCCGCAAGTTTACAAACGATTCTCGAAAAAATTGAAGAAGTCAATGAAATTGTTAGTAAAATTGCCAAAGGTTCTAATGAACAGGCATCAGCCATCGCCGAAATCACTCAGGGGATTGAACAGGTCTCTCAGGTGGTGCAAACCAATTCTGCAACTGCCGAACAAAGTGCTGCGGCCAGTGAAGAACTATCCGGTCAGGCAGAAAAACTTAAGCAGATGATGGGGGCTTTTAATTTGAAAGATCAGCAGGCGATGGGCATAGAATCAGGAAATATAAAGGGAACAATTCAACAAAATCTAGTGCAGCAACAGATTGGGCCTGAGATTTTTCTCGATGAGGCTGAAAAAGACAAATATTAAGTAAAAAAAAGTACCCCTGTTCCATCCAAATTATAAAGAACAGGGGTACTTTTGAGAAAGTATTATTTTCTTCAGGTACAAATTTTAGACATCAAAGGTATCGTCGATTCCTACTTCGGAAAAGTCCGTGTGGTTATGCAAAAGCTGGGGTAGTGGCGAAATTTTTTATTAAAAGAAATAATGTTAATGGGCTGTTAGGGCATGATTAAATTTATATTATGCATATTTAATTTTGAATTGGTTTATGACTCATTTTGGCTTTGTTGATCCACCAACCAATTGAAAACCAGAAACTTTCATTGCCAATTTGGTAATAGAGTCGCCCAAAATCATTAGAAGAACAAGGCCGATACCTAAAAACGGGAAAAACAGGGTATAGGAATTTGGTAAAACTGCGGCAATTGGGGCACCCATTAAAATACTGCCCATAAAAATAGTGAGGAGCGGACACATAAAAATAAGAATGATAACCAGAAGCACCGCATACATCACCAGGTTGAACAAAAAAGTGCCGGGAGCTGAAACCTTGCTGGCCACCGCCGCGCCAATTTTACCAATGGGAATAATGAGCCCAATGACAAAACCGACAAGCACCCCAACCAGTGCCGAGATGGGAAAGTGGGGCCAATCAACTGTACCGGCGGTAATCAAGCCACCAATAATGGTAAAGGTTACCCCGAAGACGATGGAATTAAAAAGATTGTTTAAGATATTAAATTTTGTTTCTTTTTTCATTTTTATCCTTTCACGATTATCAGCAGTGGGATCATAAAAAGTGCAAAATCCCACTGCCTTGATAAACCTTTAAACATTATGTGATTGAGGATTGAATCGGCTACATTACTAATTCTTTGGCCTTTACAGCAGCACTGCCGGCATCCGGCGCATAGCCATCGGCGCCGATTTCAGCGGCATATTCAGGGGTCACTGGGGCACCGCCGACAATCACTTTCATATCGGGAAGGGCAGTTTTGATGGTTTGAACGGCTTCTTTTAAAGCCGGCATGGTGGTGGTTAACAGACCGGAACAGGCGACCAGAACGACATTATCATTATCGTTAACGGCTTTAACAAAGTTTTCAGCCGGAACATCCACGCCCAGATCCACCATCTCAAACCCGGCGCTTTCAATCATCATCGAAACCAGATTCTTACCGATATCGTGAAGATCGCCGGCAACGGTTCCGATTACGCAAGTACCCAAAGAGACTGCACCAGCACCAGCTAAATGAGGTTTCAAAACTTCAACGCCTCTAGACATGGCTTTGGCGGCAATGAGCATTTCTGGAACGAAGATTTCGCCGGTAGAGAATTTATCCCCCACGACACTCATGGAATCCACCATTGCGGCCAGTATTTCCGCCGGTTGATTGCCGGTATCCAATGCTTCCTGAACAGCCGCACCGACTTTTTTTGATTTTCCTGATTCCACTAACGCTTTAACTTCGACAATTTTTGACATATTTGACTCCTTTTTCTTTTAATTTATCTGAGTACAATTATTTAGCGTGTGAACGTCCCAGTTCATGAGTGTAACGGACTGCTTCCCCCAGCATTGGACCCATCAAGGCAAGCATATCGTTAGGGTCCAGGGAGTTAACGATGACCCATGGGAAGAGGATGTAAGACGGAAATTTACCATAGGTGTCCAGACACCGATGCACGTCAGCCAGCCGTTCTTCGGTGGTGGCATCCAGGCGGCCAGGCACCCCATTGGCATCGAAGCCGCCGATTAAGGCAATGCGATCGCCATATTTTTCCAGTAGCCCGACAATGTCATTGACCGGCTGAACTGAGCTCCAGGCAGCTGCTCCGGTTTCGATAATATCTTCGATCAGTGATTCGCAAAGACCGCAAGTATGCTGGATAGGAATCATACCTAAATCTCTAACAGCAGCATAAAGTCGAGCGTGATGGGGTTTGATTAGTTTGCGATAGGTAGCGGGAGACATAAAGAGACCACGTTCGGTTGCTATGTCATCATAATTGTTAAAAATATCCGGATTAATATATTCTTTAACTTTTTTAGCAAATTCGATTTTGTAATCGGTGATAGCTTCCATCAGCTCATAACAAGCTTCAGGCTCTTCAACCAATGCGATCAGGGTTTCTTCAAAACCCATTAAAGCAGCCAATCGTTCAAAGACGCCGTTACCACAACCGAACTCAAGAGCAGTTGTTTCCGAGTTGAAATCTCCTAGAAGTTTAAATTCTTCATCGGCGATAGCCTGCCAGTCAAGTGCATCAAGATCCGGGAATTTTACGATTTTTTTCCAATCGACGATCGTTTCTGAATCCATGATGTGTTCGTTGGGGGCTGGAATTGGGGCACCGCCACCAGAGGCTGGGGTGATCCAACGGATACCAAAGCCGTCGTAACCGCCACCCATTGGCCCCTTTTCAAACCAGGGACCCGGAAATGCGCCAAAGCCGCTGCCGGCGCAGTCGACTGGAAAGACCGGAGTCCATTCGGTGGGTTGGTGGTTAATTGCATTCAGATAGTTTTGTTTTGGGGTTAATGCCATGTGTAATTTCCTCCTGTAATCGATATGATTGGCATTATTTTATGCGCAATATTGATTTTTGTAAATTGGACAAAATTATTGACTTTTGATCAGGAAGATTATACACTTTGCATAAGGAGAGGTGACAAATGGAATTATCTTTATGGTTAATCAGGGACAGGCTGGGTGTACTTGTAACCGATTATCAAATAAAAAAAGTGGCAGAAAGAGTGAATTTTTCGCGACCGGTTTTTTATTCGAATCAGGAGGAACTGGTTTCAGACACTTTATATATGGCAATGGTGGATCAATTACCCGAAAACATCCGCATTCAAAAAGATTCGGCGCTGATTCTGGTGGGCAGCCCCCCTGCGATCTTAAAAGAAAAGGCTATCAATTATCTGGTCATCGCTGAGACAGTATCGATTTTTCAACTAAGCAACAAAATTCATCAGATTTATGATTTTTTTGAGATCTGGGATCAGCAGCTTCAGAAAGGGATTCGCGAGCATCAGTCGCTCCAGTGGCTGCTGGATCTTTGTGAGCCAGTTTTTAAAAATGGCATCAGTATCATGAATGCCGATTATCACATTATTGCCAGAACATCCTTGACCCTCGATTTTAATCTTTCCGACGATTTAAAAACCGATGAATCGGGGCGATTGCAGGCCCGTCAGGTCAATTCGTTTAAAAATGATGAAGCCTACCGGAAAATTAAAGATGAAAAAGGTGTTTTTATTTATCCGAAAAATATTCTTCCCTATCGGACGCTATGTCAAAATATTTTTCATAAGCAGACATTTATGTTTCGGATTGTCATTATCGAAAACATTCATCCCTTTTCTGAAAGTGATGCGGCCATGCTGGAGCATCTGGGAAAATACTTTACGGAGGATTCGGAGTATCTGGTGTCGATTAATCACTTTGATGATGGGGAATTGATTGCGCTATTAAATGATATGGTTGTCGGAAAAGCCTATCATCAAGAAGATTTGGGAAAAGCATTGAAGCGTCTGGGTTGGGAGTTAAGTGATGCTTATTGTGTAGCCGATGTACAGCCCAGTGATCAGGATGTATATAATCAGACCCTGACCTACTTTTGTGACAAGATCCGCCATGATTTTATGGCAGCTTTTGCCTTTATTCATGAGAGGCGCTTGATTGTTCTTTTTAATCTGGATCGGATCAGCAACCGGGTAGAATATTTTGATGAATTTAATAGTTTTATAAAAGAAAGCAATTTTAAAGTCGGCTATAGCCATGACACCAAAGGATTAGCCGGACTGAGAGATTATTATAAAGAAGCCTGGATTGCCCGCGACTTTGGAAAACTGAGAGAACCCCAAAACCATGTTTATCAGTTCGGAGATTTTGTTTTAGACTATCTTCTCGCCCGAATCACCAGCGAGTTACCGGCAAAAAAGCTCGTTGCTCCGGTTTTAATGCGTCTTGAGGACTACGATCTGGAAAACGGCAGTGAGTATGTCAAGACTCTCACCGTTTATTTAAAAAACAACATGAATGCGCTAAAGACTGCCAAGGATCTATCCATTCATCGTGGGACAATGGTCTATCGTCTTGATCGGATTAAGGAAATCGGCGGAATTGACTTTGAAAATCCTGATGAACTGCTCCATATCCATCTTTCGCTAAAGCTGATGGCCCAGAAACAGGCTGGTGATGACCATAACTGACAAAAGCATTGTAGTCAAGCCGTATACGCTGAAACCTTACCTGAAATATAAAGATGAGGCATGGTAAGTTAATATTTTGGTGGAATGTCATAAATAGATCAGGATAAACTGGTCTATTTTTTTGTTTTCAGAATCTTTAATGAAGCCTGGATATAAAACAGCTGTTGGGGATCTTTCAGACTCATGCCGGAAATTTTTTCGATTTTCTCCAGCCGGTATAGCAGGGTTCCACGTTGAATGAACAAGGCTTTGGCACAACGGACGGTGTTTTGGTTATATTCGAAATAAAGGTCGAGGGTGTGGAGAAAATCACTGCCTTTCTCCTGATCGTACGCTTTCAGGGCGATAATCCCAGGGGCACACAAAAAAGAAGGACCGATTTCTTCGGTGGCTTTATGTAAAATATAATCCATGGCATAATCGTAAAAATAATGTTGCCAGATCATCGGATTTAGTAGATTGCCGTACTGATAGGCAATTTGAGCCTGTTTGTAGTGATCGGCGGCATCTTCAATGTCAAAAAAAGCATTACTGTACCCGGTGCGGAAATTTCCTTCCCGGATGAAAAGTGTAAAATCTTTGGCAAACTTTTTAATGGAATCCCCATAGTTTTTTAGAGCGGCAACAATGGCGATGTTTTCTTTCATTTCTATTGCACAGCAATCATGAATATGTTCATTTATTTCCATTACGAAATAGCGGAGGGTATTGTTGTTAAAATCCTGTGTGCTTGGTTGCAGAAAAACAATACCATAGGTTTCATTGCATGACCAGGATTTTGAATGAAGGGCGTTTAAAAGCTTTGTCCGGCTGTACTCCTCACCGGTAATCAGATGATAGAGGATCTGGTTGAGGAGGGTATCACCCAACTGATTGACAAAAAACTGATTGAATGCTTTTTGAACATAGTGTTTCAGGATATCAAAAAAATAACGATCCCAGGGCTTAAAGGGTTCCAGTGCTTCAATCATCACCAATCTGGCCATGAATTCTTTTTGCCAAAACAGATTTCCGCATAATGTTCGGGCGCCCAGAATATTGGCAGGGTAGAGAAACGAATCCTCATAGGTTTTCACTTCATTATAGAGAGGATCCACTTTGAAACAGTTGACAGTTTCCGGATTCAACCGACCCTGGCTGTCAAAGGGGGGGATATCCAAATGTTCATAAATCGCATTAAATGACGTGTTTGACGCAATGATTGAAAAATCATTATTCATGATGTTTAAAGGATTATCAAACATCTGTTTTGACAAATCCAGAAGCTTATCCAGGCTTTCATATTCCCAGGTCAGCGTCTGCAAATTCTGTAGCCAGTTTTCACAACGCTGAAACAGCGTGTGGAGACAATTGCTTACTGCCGTTATACTAGTACCGTCTTTTAGAACCAAAACGGTCTGGAAAGTCTCCGTATAGAGGTAATCCGGCATATTGATGCAAATAACTGCAGGGTAGAGAAAGAGCTCTGAAACTTCGGCTAACCGACTGCAATCAATTAAAACTAATTGGTTGTCGGTGGCCTTCATCCCACATTGATAAAAGACTGGTCGATAAAAAAGTGCCTTGGTATCTTTACAAAAACAACGTTCTTCATCCAAAAATTCGCGAATTGAATTCTCAATCAAGGAAACCGGTAGTAGCATTGTCAATTTAACCTCCTGAAATAATACAGATATGACTGCACAAATACTTTTTGACAAATTGTATTATAAACTGACAAATATTTCAACTAGATTGTACAATTTACTAAAACGATCTCGTTTAGTAATATTTTGTTAAATACAAATTTATTTAATTTTACCCATAAGGAGGTAGTGCAATGGCATTTACACCAAAAGAAAATTTTTTGGCTGTGTTGAATCATCAAAAGGGGGAATGGATTCCGTCTTCGTTAACGGACAGCATCATGGTTGGCTTTGGAATGGGCGCTAATCTGGCGTTTGAGAAGGGCCCGATCGGTGGCGGCTATGATGGCTTTGGCGTTCGGTGGGTTACCCCGGCATCCGGAGGTGGTGCTCCAATTCCAGCCCCCAATGAATTTATTCTGGATTCTGACACCATCGTTGATTGGAAGAAAATTGTAAAATTCCCGGATGTGTCGAATTATGACTGGGAAACTGCTGCTAAAGAGCAGTTGAGTAAGGGGAATCCAGATCTGCAGATTGTCGATTTTGGCAGCGGCAACGGTCCTTTTGAACGGCTGGCTGCACTGATGGGTTTTGAGGAAGCCTTAATCGCCCTGGTTGAGGAACCGGAAGCGACCTATGAACTACTGGATGCCATTGTCGATTATAAAATCCAGACCATGGAAAAAGCGCAAAAATATTTTAAGGCAGACACTTTCACTAATTACGATGACATCGCAACAGAACGAAATCCCTTCATGTCACCATCGGTATATCGCGAAATTATCAAGCCGATTCACACAAAATTATACGATGCGGTTAAAAGCTATGATATGATCCCGATTCAGCATACCTGCGGGAAAGCGGAAGAGTTGGTTGAAGATTTCATCGACACCGGAATCGCTGCCTGGACATCGGTTCAACCGACCAATGATATTGCGGATATCCTGAAAAAATATGGGGACAAACTGACCATCATGGGTGGCTATGACACTAACGGTTATCCTGGTCGTGAAGATGCGCCGCCAGAAGTCATCCGGGCAGAAGTTCGCAGAGCCATGGATGCCTATGGCAAATATCCGGGTTATGTCTTTTTCGGCTTCCTGTTAGTCAGTTCCGATGATCAGCAAAAAAGATTTGAGTTAATGCGACCACTCATTGAAGAAAGTGTCAGCTATGCCCGGTTACTGGCGGAAAAAAACTGACGACTGGCAATTGATGCGATTATTTACCGGACGTGTTTGATTTCAAACCCCGTGTGCAATCGATATCAAAATGACGATTCTCTGAAGCGAAAATCAATTAATAATCAGAGTATCGCTAAGAGTGTCGTCTATTTTGAGGAAAATATATAATTTAGGAGGAAAATCAGGTGAATGATGGTGTAGCTTTGGAAATAAGTAATGTAAAACAGATCAGGTGGCGGTATCTTTTAGTGGGATCAGTCGTTCTTTTGTTTGCTGGAATTATTCATGCTTGGTCAATTTTGAAAGCCCCCTTTGCCGCGGAATTCAAATGGGATGCTGCGCAGCTGGCGCTAAACTATACACTGACACTCAGTTTTTTCTGCATCGGTGGTTTTGTGGCTGGGCTGTTGTCCAAAAAAATAGGCACCCGGATGTTGTTAGTGATCAGTGCCGCCTTGTTGTTTGTTGGCTTTTTTATTACTTCCCGTTTATCCGGAGATAATGTCAGTCTGCTTTACCTGGCCTATGGGGCTCTTGCGGGAAGTGGCATCGGCATTGTCTACATTACGATAATTGGGGTAGTCAATGCGTGGTTTCCAGATAAAAAAGGTCTTTGTTCTGGGACCCTGATGATGTCCTTTGGTTTTAGTGCCCTGATCATCGGCCGTACAGCGGCTACCGTCATGAGCATGCCTTCAGTCGGCTGGCGCAGTACCTTTTTAATTTTGGCATTCGTGACGGGCGGCGTCATTCTGTTAGCTGCATTTGTCATCAAAAAACCGCCTCAAGACGCAAGTTTCCCGACGGCGAAGACAAAAGCCAAAGCGGTTCAGGGTGATGCAGTCATCAATGATTACACGGCGCTGGAAATGATCAGTCGGGTTTCATTCTGGCTCATCTTTATCTTCTTCATGCTGCTTTGTTCGGTCGGGATTGTTGCCATCGCCTTTGCCAAGGACCTTTTTGTGGTGGTCGGTTCCAGTCCCGAATTCGCCGCTACCATGGTGGGAATTCTGGCCATTTTCAATGGTTTGGGCAGAATCATCTCTGGGGCTATTTTTGATCGGTATGGGGTCAGAACAACACAGTTCGCCGCCAGTGCCACTGCGATCGTTTCACCGGCACTGGTATTACTGGCTATTACTTCCGGATCACTGGTAATTGGGATTATCGGTCTATGTCTTTGCGGTGTTACCTATGGATTTTGTCCAACATTATCCGCTTCCTTTACATCCGCTTTTTATGGTACCAAGAACTTTTCACTGAATTTCAGTATTATGAATCTGGTTCTGATCCCCGCATCGTTTGCCGCCACCATTGCTGGTTCGCTGCTGAAGTCCACCGGATCGTTTACCGTTGTCTTTATTATATTGATCAGCTGTTCTGTTTTAGGCTTATTAATCAATATTTTTATCAAGCGGCCTTAATAAGGGGAAAGCTTGTATATTACCTTTCAGGCTAAAAGCCGATTAATGATTGCTTCATTTGTTTTTTTTACGATCAATTCAGATGAAGCAAATCATTTTGATTCGATCAGTCGGTATGACAGGTTTAGTTCAGTAGGACTGAACATGATAATCGTTTATGACTCCTTATACACAATGTATAGATCGCAGTGAATAAAGTCGTTAAGCCTGTCTAATTTACAGTTTGGTAACTCTGTCATAAAATTCATACATAATCTTACAACAGCAAAGGAAAAGGAAAACAAGTGAAAATTTTAATTCTAGGAGGATTTTTAGGCTCCGGGAAAACCAGCGTATTACTGCAGTTGGCCGAGTATCTGGTCAGCCATGAAAAAGAACATCACGCTGAAGTGAAAGTTGCGATTGTGGAAAATGAAATCGGTGCCATTGGAATTGATGATAAGGTTCTGAAACAGGCTGGTTTTAAGGTGAACAACCTCTTTAGCGGATGTGCCTGCTGTTCCCTTACCGGGGAACTGGTTACCAGTATTAAAGAAATTAAACAGGAACTGGATCCACAATGGCTGATTATTGAAGCCACCGGGGTTGCCTATCCCGGCAGCATCCGAAAAGCTATTTTAGATGGTGTTGGTCTTGAGGCCCCAATTGTGGTTGTCGCCGATGCCAAACGCTGGCAGCGGTTGGTTAAAGCCATGCGCTTACTGGTCTCCGGACAACTGGAGGATGCTTCGCTGGTTTTATTGAACAAAGTGGATCTAGTCAGCACCACCGAACGTAAAGCGGCTGAAGATAGTATTTTACAGCATCGCCCGATGATTGAAATCATCCCGATCTCAGCAACCGAAGCGATCAATCCGGCAATCTGGGAGAAAATAGTCCGGGAAAGGGGGGATTTTAATGAACACACCCCATGACCATCATCAGCATTGCAATCATGATCATCATCACGGATCACACGATCATCAGGGCATTAAAACCCATCTTCACGAAGATGCGTTGGTATGTTCAGGTGAGCGGGAGATCAGCGGTGAACTGGAAACCGTAAAAAAACAATTGGTCAGTGAAATTGAATTGCTGGCAGCTTGGATCGAGAAAAATGGTGGGATTATCGGACATATTAAAGCACTGGTTGAAGCCGCCTCGCCGGTGACAGTAATCTCAACTACCGGTGAAGAGGTAGCCGCCAGAGAGATTGCGGGATCAGTCATTCATGTAAGTGTGGTGGCTATTGTCTTCAACATTAACCCCTCAAATCTGGAATGTCGCATGGCAACACTGCTTGGCGATCTGCAAAAGTAAACTTAAAAAAGGAGTTAGAAAATGATCATTATTGGAGAAAAAATTAACGGCGCCATTCCCTCAACCGGGAAGGCAATTGCGGAAAAAGATGCCGAGTTTATCCGAAACCTGGCCATCAAGCAGGCGGAAGCCGGAGCTGATTTTATCGATGTCTGTGCCTCAGTGGATGATGACATCGAACTGGAAACGATGAAATGGTTAATTGACATTGTTCAGGATGCCGTGGACACACCAATTGCGGTGGATAGCCCGAATGTCTATACTTGCATTGAATCGATGAAATACTGCAATAAGCCAGGACTGTTCAACTCGGTATCATTAGAAGGTGATAAAGTCGATGTGGCTTTTAAGGTGTTGGCTGATACCAAATGGGAATGCGTGGCTTTGCTTAACAGTGATAAGGGTATCCCCAAAACCGCCAAGGATCGTCTGGAAGTATTTAGCGACTTAATGGCAAAATGCAAGGAATACAATATCGATCCATCCCGAATGCACATCGATCCTTTGATTGAAATGCTGTGTACATCAGAAGATGGTATTACCATGGTTACTGAAGTGATCCGCGAAATTAAAAAACAATATCCAACCATTCATGTCACTGGTGCTGTCAGTAATATTTCCTTTAACTTACCAGCCCGACGGATTGCCAATCAGGCCTTTGCCGTTCTGGCTATGAGTGCCGGCATGGACAGTTTTATTCTCGATCCCCTGAACAAGGATATGATGGGGATGCTGTTCGCCACCGAAGCGATGATGGGTGAAGATGAATACTGTATGGAATATATTGGCGCTTTCCGGGAAGGCATTTTCGTAAAATAAACAACTGCCTTTGGCTTCGGTGCCGATTTACGCCAAACTATTTTGTAAACTGACAACAAAGCAATAATTGTTTGAATCTTACAAGTGGTTATTAGATAATTTACAACTAAACTCGGCACTCACACAGGTTCCGGGTGGTTAAAATAAAATAAGTGCATTGCATTTAAATCAAAAATCAAGGAGAAATTGAAGATGTCAAAAATTGAAGATGTAAAAGTATTGGTTGAAACAGGTAAATCCAAGAAGGTTGCTGCAGCCGTTCAGGAAGCACTGGATGCTGGTGATAAAGCGCAGGATATTCTGGATGCGATGATCGCTTCCATGGGTGTGGTTGGGGATAAATTCTCATCTGGTGAAATCTTTGTTCCAGAAATGTTAATTGCTGCTAAAGCGATGTCAAAAGGCGTAGAAGTATTAAAGCCGGTCATGGCTGGCGATGGATCCAGCTCACTGGGTACCTGCATTATGGGAACCGTTGCTGGAGACCTTCACGATATCGGCAAAAACCTGGTTGTGATGATGNNGAAAGTGCCGGATTTGATATGGTTGACCTGGGCGTCGACGTACCAGCAGATAAGTTTGTTGAAGCTGTAAAAGAAAATGACAATGTGGTTCTGGTTGCTTGTTCAGGTCTGTTAACAACCACCATGCCAGCTTTAAAAGAAGCAGTCCAGACTATTAAAGCCGCTTATCCGGAAATGAAAGTCATTGTTGGAGGCGCACCGGTGACACCGGAATATGCCGCCGAAATCGGTGCTGACGGCTATGCTCCCGATGCCGGAAGTTCAGCGACAAAAGCAAAAGAACTGATCGGCAAATAAAAATTTATCCATTGATGAGGCAGTCAAACCGGGGCTGCCTTTTTAATTAAGTAAAGATCGGCATTAACTGGGGAAAGAGCCGAATTCAAGCGAAATGATCTTTGACACTAACCATAAATTTTGAAAAGGTGGAAAACTCTTATGAAGAAAAACAGAATGTTTATGCTAAAATTTTTAATGCAATTATATGGTCCAATGCTTATAATCATTTTATTAATAATGGGAGCAACTTTTTTTACAACGAATAAGAGTTCATTGTTTGCGGTCTTCGGGTTTGCCCTGTGTCTAATGATTGTCTCGATGCTTTTTAGCGCTGTAAATTTTGCAAAGCAGTTATCGTGGATAGACCAGATTGTTAATTGCATTGTCAAAGGTGACGTCAGTATTGATGAAGATGACGGCTACCGCGATTTAGCTAATAATGCCAGCGATCTGGAACAAAGCATGCTTTTAATCATCCGGAAAATGAAAACATACGCACATGCGACAGCACAATTGGCAACAGGAAATGTGAAAGGTGAAATCCCAACTTTTTCTGATGACGATATAATCGGAAAAAATCTTCTGTCAATGGGCCACTCCCTGGAAAGATTAAAAAGTGTTACTGAGGATCTTCACATCGACTCATTTGGTCACATTTTTAAGCATGTTGATCCGGAATTTCAGGGAATGTATCGAACAATTGTAGAAAACATCCATCGTCATATCAGTGAACTCAATGAAAAAGTCAGCCTCTACGAAAATGCCATGGACGCAATCCCATATCCTTTACATATTCTGAACCCGAATTCAAAATGGATTTTTATCAATAAAGCCTGTGATCGTTTGTTTCAGGAGACTCACTTTGCCGGGCCGAGGGAATCGATCTATGGGACCAAATATTGCAAGTTGAATCTGACCGAATGCAATCAGGTCGGATGCAACGACAGCTGCAGTATTTACTGTCTTATTGCCAATGATCAAACGTCTTTTGATTTCGAAAGGCAAGGAAAATATTATCATAAAAATGTACAGTACATTGAAAATACCGCAGCAGATCAGATTGGATTTGTTGAAATTACCATTGATGTTACGCCTATTGTCAGTACCAATCATTATATGGAAGTTGAAGTTCTGCGACTCAAGAATAACTTATTGCTTCTGGCCGCCGGTGATTTAAGTTTTGATCAGAATATCGGGGAAGCGAACCAGTACACCACTGAGATATTTACTAGCTTCAATGAAATCTGCAATAGTTTGAGTGCTGTGAAACGATCAATTGGTTACCTTGTTGCTGATGCCGATTTTTTAACCCAGGCAATTATTAAGGGAAACCTTGAAATTCAGGCTGATGAAATGCGCCTGAGTGGTTCCTGGCAGACAATTATCAAGGGCATGAATAATATTTTAACTAGTGTTGCCAAGCCTCTCCACGAAGTTTCTGCGGTTATGGATGATGTATCAAGCGGCAATCTCAGCGTTATGGTAAGTGGTCAGTATGAAGGTGATTTTGGAAAATTGAAACAAGCGGTCAATCATACCGTCAAACAACTCAACCGGGTGATCACTGAAATTTCATCAATCACAAAGGAAATCAGTACGGGAAATCTGAATATTAATGAAATACCGGCATTTGAAGGTGATTTTGTAGGAATCTCTGACTCTCTTAATCTAATTATCGTTACTTTGAATATCCTCCTCAGGGACATAAACATTTCGGCAGAGCTGGTGAGTAGTGGTGCGAATCAGGTTGCTGTGGGAAGTCAATCATTAGCACAGGGAACTACTGAGCAGGCCAGTTCTCTTGAAGAGCTTACTGCAACTATTTCAGCAATAGCGATTCAAACCAAAGATAGTGCCATCAATGCAAATAAAGCCCGTGAACTATCGTCATCGGTTCGTGATACAGCTGCTGTTGGAAATAAACAAATGAATGAAATGCAGGTTTCCATGATCAATATTAATCAATCGTCAAACGATATTTCAAAAATAATAAAGGTCATTGATGACATTGCCTTTCAGACTAATATATTGGCATTAAATGCCGCTGTTGAGGCAGCTAGAGCCGGTCAATTGGGGAAAGGATTTGCTGTTGTCGCTGAAGAAGTGCGGACTCTGGCAGCCCGAAGTGCTGATGCCGCTAAAGAAACTACTGCCTTGATTGAAGGTTCTATCAAAAAGGTGAAAGTCGGCACTGCGATCGCAGATGAAACAGCTGCCGCACTTATGGAGATTGTGACTGGGATTGAAAAAGTTACTGATCTGGTCAAAGATATTTCTGAGGCTTCCAATGAGCAGGCTACTGCGATCGCACAGATTAACACTGGCATTGAACAGGTGGCCCAGGTAGTCCAACAGAATTCGGCAACATCTGAAGAGAGTGCTGCCACAAGTGAAGAAATGTCAAGTCAGGCGGAATTACTAAAAGAAAGCATTAATCAATTTCAGCTGAGAGAACAATCGAATTGAAGTGAACCTGAAGAGGAAGGAAATAAAAAACCATGGGTTTTAGCCATCACACTTTAAAGAAAAACCTGATTTCAATTCGCGACCCTTTGGGTTATGTGGCGACCCTGGTAATTGGCCGACACGCTGCCTTGTTGTTTGATACCATGTCCGGCGTTGGCGATCTGCGCAGTTATCTGAAAACCCTCACAGATCTCCCGGTGATTGTCGTCCTCAGTCACGCCCATTTTGACCATTTGGGAGGAGCCTTTTTATTTGATGAAGTCTATTTATCGTCACAAGAAGCCATTAATCTGGAAATATATTTTGATAAAGAGATCCGTGAACTGGTCGTCAATAATGCCAAAAAGAAGCTTCCGTTTACCCATCAGGCCGTTCACGGACTGAATGCGTCATCGCGGCCAGACTTTCTTGAACTGAAGGAAGGGATGCGCTTTGATCTGGGAGGGGTCAGACTGGAGGCGATCAGTCTTCCCGGACATACCCCGGGATCCATGGGGTTATTGTGCAAAGAATTGGGGGTGCTGCTATCCGGGGACGCCTTCACACCGATTATGTGCCTTTTTCTGGAAGAGAGTTTATCCGTGAATGCTTATTTAAGGACTTTGGATAAGGTCGCCAGACTGTCCTTCGACTATTTTGTTACCAGTCACCACCAGCGCCTCTTCGAAAAGGAAAGACTGGAGATCTTTAGAAGCTGTGCCGAATTCAGCCAGCATAATGATAAAGGAAAGTTGTTTCGATACAGTCTGATTCCGAAGTTTGAAGGAGTCATGCACATTTTTCAGGGGAGCCGTGACAATGCTGATGATTTCGTGGCGATTATTACAAAAAAGGAAAAAAAGGATGAAGATATTCTCTTTGACGAGGCAATGAAGTACCGCAAGTAATGAATGCTGTTCTGTCTTTAAAATCGCTGATTCACGAAGAAGGGTTACCCTTTAATAAAAAACAGTCATCCCAGGCAAAGGATAATTCCCAAAACCTGCTTGGGAGAGATTGGCTCTTTGTACAAAATTGCGCCAATAATGATCAGCAGCAGCGTCACAGAAATATTGGCAATCAAGGAGCCGCTGCTGAGTTTAAAACCACTTCGATATAAAAATATATAACCCAGCTCGATTCCGACAACAGCGATGCCTAATAGATAACTACTGGGATTGAGTTTGAAAAAATCTTCACTTAATTTGGGACCGCTGAAAAAGTATAAACTTAAAGTCATTGTCATGGCGACACCGTAAGCAACGGCAAGGCTTAAAAAGGCATTGGCTTCTGGCGGGGTAATTTTGGCCAGATTATGATAGAGTACATTGGCAAAGATAATCACCAAAATGGGAATGTATAGTGCGGCTTCCATGATTATCCCCTTTCTGTTTCCAGTTTTTTTTCCATGGCGATGTGTGGACAATGCTCATCCAGATAGACATCGCCTACGGCTGAAAACCCACATTTTTCATAAAATGTCTGAGCACGGAGCTGTGACGAGAGAACAATTTTATGGCCACCGTCTTTTATGATTTCGCTCTCTGCCATTTCCACCAGGTATTTCCCCAGGCTTTTCCCCCGATAGGCTGCCCTTACGGCTATTCTGCCAAGAATATAGATTCCGTCAGTTTCAGCCGGATAGTATCGGCAGACAGCTACAGGGACGTTGTCTTCATGGTATATCAGGTGAACAGATTGGGAATCAAGATCATCAAATTCTTCTTTAAACCCCTGCTCAATCATAAAAACTTCCCTGCGAATCGCAATAACATCCGGTGTTAAGCTATTTTTTCTTTGTAGCATCTTTCCTCCCAAAAAACAAAGCATCCCAATTGAACCTTGTGGTGTATTGCTACACTGTACCTACGGCTCAATTAAGATGCTTTTTCATTTTCACCCGGTGATGAAAACAGCATGTTATTTTTTGTTTATTATAGCAAGCTGGTTTTTAATTGTCAAGGTCTCAAAAATGGCTTGAGGATGGTCGTATCAAATATCAGTCAAGAAATAAAAATTTATATTAATTGTAAACGATGTTTTTCTTCCAAATTCAGGACTATCTTTCTAGCAGAAGTCACAACAGAAGGGCTTCAGTAAGACTTGACGACATTGTCTTTCAGACCTATTTAGCTACCGCAGAGGAAAGTGAGACCGCCAGTGAAGAGCTGTCCAGTCAGGATGAAATGCTTAAAGGTAAGGCTGATGCATTTGTTCGTAAGGAGATATATAATTAGACTGGTAGTTAGTAAAAAAAGGTGGACGCTAATCAATTTCTGGTTAGCGTCCACCTTTTTATGTCAAACCTTTCAGTTTGCAGTCATTAGAATAAGTTTAAATGAACGACGCAAAAGAAAAACTATAGTGCTTATTTAGGATTTGTTTAGCTTTCGTTACTTGTCAGTTTAGCGATCGCGGTTATAATTTGTAATAATCAAAGTATTAATAGGACAAGAATTGTTCTAATGGAGGCATGACGATGAGACAATCTTCTTAAGTCTTGCCAAGACGACAGAGACATATCGTAAATAAAAACAAATTTGCGAAAGTAGCTTGACAAAACGTTTACAGTGGTTTATATTAAATCCATACTTACTTGTACGTATAAGTTAAGAATGGAGAATGATCATGGATGGACCCAAAATCGTTTTATTTACCGGATTTCTTGGTTCCGGCAAAACGTCGCTATTGTTACGCTGCGCAAAAAACCTGGCTGAAACAAAAAAACGCAGTGCCATCATTGTCAATGAGGTGGGCGAGATTGGTATTGACAATCTGCAAATGAAAAAAATGGGGTATGCGGTATGGGAAATATTTGGCGGTTGTATCTGCTGTACCCTGGCCATCAGTTTGGAAGATACCCTCACTCAGTTAATGGCGAATTATGAACTGGATTATATCTTAATTGAACCCTCGGGAGCAGCCGATCCTGCGGCAATCTATCCGGCCCTTTCCCACAGTGGTTTTTCAAAAGAGCAAATCAGAAACGTGATGATTCTTGATCCGACGCGAATTGAGATGTTTGAAGCGGTGTTGGAACCGTATTTGGCGGCGTCGGTACCGCTGGCAGATTTTGCCGTTATCAACAAAATTGATGTCGCTGCGGCAGATGAAATCAAAAAAACAGAAGAGGTGATCAAACAGTATCACCAGGATCTGCCGACGGTGCAAATTGATGTGAAGCACTTAGTTAATGAACAGATCCCAAAAATCATTGGTGGGTAAAAAAGGAGAACGACGATGTATCAGAATATTTTTAAAACACTGGCCATTGAGACAACACTGACGTTACGACAGGCGGGGTCGAGTAAAAAATGGCAGGAAATCGGCTGCTTTTTTTTAGAAAATTATCTTGAGCAGTTAAGCAAGACCGAAAATTTCATGATTGGACATATCAAAGCGATTATTGAATTGGGAGATGATCGTTTTATTCGTCTCAGCAGTGTCGCTTTGAATAAACCGGTAAACTGTGAGTTCAATGGAACCGACAGACAAAATAGCAAAGGCCACCTGACCTTTAATGCCATTGTATCCGGGGTCGATAAAAAAAGGAATCTGCAAAATTTTCATCTGGCCCTGGCACGAACCTGTAGTGTGTATGAAATGCTGACTGACTATCGGGAAAGCAATCAACCTGAAGTAACAAACCATAGCTGTGGTGAAGTTGACTGTCCGGTTTGTCACGACAATCATGAACATGATGAGACCTGTGGGCATTAGCATAATAATCGAGTAACATCGATGTTATAAATTAAAACAGGAGGTAGATGCGATGTCAAAAAAACAAAAGACTCCTTAATTCCAGGCATACAGGGATTGCGGCCCTTAATTGGTACTCACGGAAAAAAGGAGATCTCATCAGAATTTTACCATAAATCTGAGTAAATGATAATAGATTTTTTACTTGTATATAACGATTGTATTTTGATGGGCATTCTCCAAAGATTATTGATTCAAAAATAGTTGGAGGAATGTAAAAATGGCAAAGATAAGTGAATTGCTGGCAAATCTGGAAATGGATGAACTGATGGAAAGCGTACAGCTTGATTTGGACAATGGACGGGATCCGGTCGAGATTCTAAAGGAGTGCGAAGCCGGAATGGTTAAAGTTGGGGAGATGTTTAGTGCCGGGGACTATTTTGTTTCTGATCTGATGATGTCCGGCGAAATGTTTAAAGAAGTGGGCATAATGCTGGAACCGCATCTGTCCGGCAAAACCGGTGATATTTTGGGCAAGGTCGTATTGGGCACAGTTGAAGGCGATATCCACGATATCGGTAAAGATCTGGTCTATGTCATGCTTAAATCCGGCGGCTTTGATGTCATTGATGTGGGGGTTGATGCCAAACCGGAAGTTTTTGTGGACGCCTTAAAGGAATCCGGCGCCCCGATTCTGGCGTTGTCGTGTCTGCTCACCACCTGCTATGATTCCATACTGAATACCGTCAAAGCCGTTGAAGCCGCAGGCTTGAGAGATCAGGTGAAAATTATAATTGGCGGCGGCCCGACGGATGAATCGGTTGTCAGCTATACCGGTGCCGATGCCGTCGGCGATGATGCCCAGTCGGCAGTGCGATTATGTAAGGAGATGTTGTAAGATGGCAAGTCAATTATATGAAGAGCGATCACAGAAGATAAAAGATACGGTTAATTTTAAAAATGAACGTGTTACCACCTGTTTTATGGGACAAGCCGCACCGGCTGCCCACATGAATGTGAAAATGAAAAATTTTGCAATGGATGCGGACATTATGATCAAAACAACACTGGACTATATCAATGAAATCGATGCGATTACGCCAGTCGATTGCCTGAACATTGGTGTCAACGGAATGCGTTCAGATCATAGTCTGCCAATGGCCTGGCTGTCAAAGATAAAAATGCCAGGTAGAGAATTGCCGGTTGATTCATTATGGCAAGTCGTTGAAACGAATGTCCTCACGCCGGAAGATTATGACGTGATCATTGAACAGGGGTTTGAAACAGTATTTAATCGGATTTTCCCGACCCTTGTGGATATGAATGAATTTCAGGAAAGCATCGCATATCAGCAGAAAAATGGACATAAAAATGTTGAATTATTTATAAATAGTGATCTTCCTGTTGTTAATAGCGGCTTTGCGAGTCCACCTTTTGAAGTGTTATGTGGTGGGCGATCCATGTCTCAGTTTTTTATGGACTGCTATAAAATGCCGGATAAAATTGAAAAAGCCATTGAAGTAATGTTGCCGGGTTCAATTCAAAGCATGTTGGCAAGCATCAATCCTCTGAGCGGGACCGGTGCCTGGGTTGGCGGCTGGCGGGGTGCCAGTGCGTTGGTGTCACCAAAAATATGGAATCGACTGGTTTGGCCGGGAATGAAAGCCATGGGACTTGCACTCATTGAAACGGATAATATTGCGACCTTCCATCTCGACCAATGCTGGGATCGTGATATTGAGCGGTTTTTGGAAATCCCCGAAAAGAAATCCATCATCAATACTGATGGTATGACGGATCTGCGAAACGCCCGAAAAATACTCGGCGACCATGTGGCGATTATGGGCGATGTGCCAGCACCTTTGTTGGCAACTGGGACAACTCAGGAAGTAAAAGATTATGTTACAAAATTAATTGATGACATTGGTCCCAAAGGGCTGTTTATCACTGCTGGCTGTGATGCCCCGGCCAATACAAAATTTGAAAATATGGTAGCCATGTTTGAGGCCGCCAATGACTGGAAATAGATCGGAGACACCATGATATTTATCGGAGAAAAAATAAACGGCACCCGCAAAGCCATCCAGGAAGCTATCTTAAACCGGGATGCCGACTTCATCAAAAAAACAGCCCTGGATCAGGCCAATGCCGGGGCTGACTATCTGGATGTGAACGCCGGCACCGACCCCTCCCGGGAGCAAGAGGACATGCTGTGGCTGCTGGAGGTCGTCCAGTCCGTCACGGATACTCCCATCTGCATTGACAGTTCAACCCCGGAAGTGATCAAAGAAGCCATTCACGTCGTTAACAAGACGCCAATGATTAATTCCATCAATGGTGATCCTGCTCGTCTGAAGAGTTTTATTCCGTTTATTCGGGAACGGGATTGCGATGTCATCGCACTGGCATTGGATGAATCACAATCCGGGATGCCAAAAACCGTGGCTGAACGGATGGCAGTTTTGGAACGGATTTTTGAGGCCACCCGGGCAGCCGGGATCGCCGATGATAAAGTCTATGTCGATCCGTTGATTATGGCCGTGGCCACCGATCAGCAGGCGGGTCTGGTGGCCTTTGAATCGATCCGGGCCATCCGGGAAACCTATCCGCAAGCGCATATCACCGGGGGGCTGAGCAATATTTCCTTTGGTCTGCCCAACCGGGCCCTGATCAATCGCACCTTTTTGACTCTGGCGGTAGCCGCTGGCATGAACTCGGCGGTGGTCAACCCGGAAAACGTGGCACTGATCGAATCGCTAAAAGCGACCGAACTGCTGCTGGGTCGGGATCGTTTCTGCCGACACTACACCATTGCAGCAAAAGTTGAATTCAGTAAAAAATAAATAGGCAGAGCCTGGCCCTTTTCCTGGTTACAGGAAGAGGGCCAAACTGCTTAAGCGGGCCAGCAAATGCCGGTAGGCTGATAAAAGTAAATGTGATATAATCATGAATACAAAGTGGAACAGAAGCGTTGAGGGGAAGAAATGAAGGAAAAACTGATTGAACTGATTGCCGACTTAAAACTAAATGAGGCCGAAGAGCTGGCTGACCAACTGATCAAAGAGGGGATTGCCGTCCAGGAGCTATATGATCTGGTGATGGAAGGTCTGGCTGAAATCGGAAAGAAGTATGAAAATGGTGAATGTTATATTGCCGATCTGATTGTTTCGGGGATGATTGCCAAAAATATTTTTGCGGCGGCGAATCTCAAGCAGGGGACCGGTTCAGCAGACAAATCGCTGGGCACGGTTCTGTTTGGAACGATTTTTGACGACATCCACGACATTGGCAAGGATCTGATGATCGATGCCCTGGAAAACCGGAGTATTCACGTTATCGATCTGGGGGTCGATGTGCGGGTGTCAAAATTTGTGGAAGCAGTCAAACGGCATCAGCCGGATATCATTGCCGTCAGCTGCGTCATGACTAATTCGATCCCCTATCTGCAGGAGTTGGGCAAGGCCCTGGAAGCGGAAAACCTGCTTGCCAATCGTCGGTTTTTGTTGGGCGGAGCGGTGGTCAATCAGGATTATGTCAAAATTCCGCAGATTGATTTCATGACCAATAACTTCTATGAGGGCATCCAGTATTGTGAGGTCTACCTGAAGGCGAAAAAGGGAGCGATGGAGGTATGAGTGATGTTTTGTATCTGGCGATCGTGGCCAGTTTAAAAGACAAAATTTTAAAAAGTCAGCTCAAACCGGGTGACATGCTCAATTCCGAAACAGCCCTGATGCAGGAATATTCGGCCAGTCGGATGACCATCCGCAAAAGCCTGTCACTGCTTTCCAACGAAGGTTATATTTATTCGGTTCCCGGAAAGGGTAATTTTGTCTGTAAGCCGGAAGTGGATATTTTTCAGTTCAAGTTCAACAAGTACGATGGCCTCAATATCCACATTGACAATGTCAAGCTGATTTCGGTTAAGGTGCTGCTGCCAGCCAAACAGATCGACCGGATTTTGAAGCTGGAGGACAATCAGAAAGCGGTGGAAGTTAAGCGGATACTCTATTCGGATGACCGGGAAATTGCCATGGAGATTATTTACCTGCCCTACGTTCATCACCAGCCGGTTATTGAAGACATGCTGAAATTTGCCAATTATATGAAGCCGGTGGAAGAAAAGCTGGCCTTCGTGCTGGATAAATCCCTTGACATCACCGTGGTTATGCCTAGTGACGAAGTCCGGGAAACCCTGAATCTGGGGCAAAATGAACCGGTCTTTGAAATCACGGAGCTGATTCGCAATGAGGCGACCCAGCAAATGTTGCAGTATGCCTGGTTTTATGTGAGTCCCCGATACTTGAGCATCAAGGCGGCTACTCCCAAAGACAGCGAAGACAAACGGATATTTTAGGCAGTATCAGCAACTGGCTGCGGCCGCATGCTGGCCAGTAGCCTGGCCTGCGCTTTAAATGCGGCAAACACGGCAGTAATTTAGAATCGAATCAGGAGGAATGAAATGAAAGAATATCTTAAACAGGGTGAATTTACTGAAATTGCAGCACTGAGAGATCGGGGTGACATTCAGATCACTGAAGAGGTCCGGGATCGCTGTGCCGACAATTACTGCGGGTTTTACGGCAAAAACCACATGTGTCCGCCGGCAGTGGGCGATCTTGATTATTACCGCCAGCTGATTGCCAGCTACGACCAGGGACTGGTCTTTTCCAAAGCCTATCCGGTGATGTCCCGAAACGATTACCAGGGGATGCTGGCTGCAGGGATGGCCTTTCGGGAGATCATTCAGGATATTAACCGGCAAGCTAAAGCCGATCATCAGGATTGTCTCTTTTTTACGGCCGGAACCTGCGGTATCTGTAAAAAATGTGCCATCCTCGATGACAAACCCTGTCGGTTCCCGGATCAGGCCATTCCCTCGCTGGAAGCGGCCGGAATTGATGTGGTGGGACTGAGTCGGGATCTGGGGATGAAGTATAATAACGGCGCCGACAAGGTGACCTATTTCGGCCTGGTTTTGTATCGGTAGCGGGAACTTTGACTGGCGGGATCACGCCCCAGTCTTTTGTAGAGGCCCTGAGCCGTCAGGCTGACGACGAAAATGATTGATAAAACTAAAAAACCATGCGATGATAAGCCTAGTAAAAGGATGGAGGAAAAAGTATGAGTAAATCAAAAGCAAGAAAGATCTGGTTTAACCGGGTCTTTCTTGCGTTTTGTGATCGCTTGATGATGAGGCGGTTTGAAGGATCAGTGGCTCAGCTTTGTTCATGATATGATTTAGTATAATCGATATAAATAAGAAAAGCTGTTACCATGGTAACACAGTTGGGATGAAAATAAGAAAAAATGACACACTTGACTTATTATCCAGCCCGTCAGATTTTGATGTCCGGTTCGTTACAAAATACTGCGACCGTGATATAATAAGAATTAAATTTTGTTAAACGTTATAAAGCTCGACAGTGCGCAAATCTGGCGAAGGGATTCAAAAGGATAACGCTCAGGTTACGAGCGAGGGGAGAAAAAGATGTATAAAATAAGCGAGTTAACAGTCGACGATTATCTGAAAAAAATGGCAGTGTGTGATTTCCCGGGGCCAGCAGCCGGGAGTGCGGCGGCAACGGCCGTGGCCATGGCAGCAGCCCTGCTGGAAATGTCTTGTGATGGCAGTCTCAGAAAAAACGGCGATAATCCGCTGCTGGCAGAATCCATTGCCCTGGCGGCCGAGCTTCGTCAGGCCGGTTTAAACTTGGCTGATGTGGATATGGCCGCTTATGGCCGGGTGATCACCGCCGCCAAAAATAAAGCCACTGACCGGGAAGCTTATGAAACGGCCATGAAAGGTGCCACCGAGCCCTTCATGGCGATTCTCAGGCACTGTCACCGCCTCCTCGGGCAGATTGAAAAAGTGATCAAAGGCAGTTTTTCCAGAGTGCTGGGGGATTTGGTTGGCGGGGCCTATCTGGCTGAGGCGGCAGCAGCGGCATCCAAGTCAGGCATTGATGTCAATCTGATGCTGATTGGTGATCGCGCCTATCAAAGCCGCTATCAGACTGAAGCGAAAGCTCTTTATCAGGCCTGTGTCAGCCTGAAAGTGGAGATTCTTGGTCAGGTTTTTTCAGGGTCTTCGGCAGACCTTCAGCCTGAGGCCAAAGCGGTGCTGGATTTCTGGTTTGACCCCGCCAATCAGCCCTACTGGTTTTTGAAAAATGAGGCCTTCGATATGGTGATCAGAAGGCAGTTTTACGATTGTTGGGTGGCGGCTGGTAAGGGTCTTTTAGCGGACTGGCGGGACACCATCGAGGGACGGCTGGCCGAGATTATCCTGCTGGATCAGTTTTCCAGAAACTTAAACCGTGACGATTCCAGGGCCTTTGCCCAGGATGCCATGGCCCTGACGCTGGCCCAGGAAGCCGTCCGCCATCCGGATTATCAGCGACTGGATCCGCTCCGGCAGCGGTTTGTGCTGATGCCCTTTATGCATTCGGAGTCGGCTGGCATTCATCAGCTGGGGCTGCCGCTCTTTGAAGCCCTGGGCGATCCCAAAACCCTGGAATATGAAATTCGGCATCAGCAGATCATTGCTCAGTTTGGCCGTTATCCCCATCGCAATGAGGTCCTTAAGCGGGAGTCTACAGCGGCTGAAATGGCCTTCCTCAAACAACCAGGCAGCAGTTTTTAGGCGCTTTAGCGGATCAGCTATTAGCAGCGGTCGCACCCCGCTGTGATTTAGCCAATGACAAAAATAGATGGCACTGATTCCAGGCCATTTTGACAATTACGATGCTGCGAAAAATAGCGGCGGAATGGAGAATATTTATGAAGCAATGCGATTTACCTGAAATTTACAGTAATCAGGATGCGATTTTAATGGCCGGTTTTTGTTACCAGACCTACCTTTTTTATGATCAACAGCAACTGGTGCTGCCAGTTGGTTTTGAACTGCGATCTTCATTTAAGGGGATGGCTGGCGTGACGGAAAAAACGCAAGAGAATTTTGGTTATATTGCGGAGTCGAAAGACTCCTTAGTGCTGGCTTTTCGGGGAACCGATTCAACCCCCAACCTGGATTCTGATCTGGATCTTTTTCAGATTCCCTTTCCTTATGTAAAAAATGCCGGACTCTGTCACCGGGGGATCACCCGGATCTATCAGTCACTCCGGGAGGAAGTGCTTGACCAGCTCAGTCAATTGCCTCAGGACAAAAAATTCTATATCACCGGCCATAGTCTGGGTGGTGATCTGGCCATTATGGCGGCCCTGGACTTGGCTGTCAATAGCAACCGAAAGGCCATCATTGCCTATACTTATGCCGCTGGCAGACCGGGTGATCGGGATTTTGCAGCGGCTTATAAGGCCCAGGTTAAAAACAGTTTCCGGATTTATAATGTCCATGATTTTATCCCAACCCTGCCAGCAGCCGAATATCCGCCGCCCTTTACCGAAACCGGTCTGGTTTATGAGCACGTGGATGTTGCAGTGCCAATTGCTTTCCAGATGAACAATCTGTTTTTAAATCATCGGATCAATTATTATTTCCAGAAGCTGGGCGAACAGGATCACAATTATTTCCGGCAACTGCAAAGCAGCAGCCCGGGTTTTGGTCCGGAGGCCATTGACTTGTCGGCATTGGCTGCGGCAATGGCTAATAATTAGGATAAGGCTTTAAAAAGGAAGGGAAAAACACATGCAGGATCGAATTACCTTATGCGGTGATAATTGTACCTATTGTCCCCGCTTCAATGCTGATACCGAAGAAGAACTGAAGCAGGTGGCCGAACTGTGGCATTACCTGGGATGGCGGGACCGGGTGGTTCCAGCCGCGGAAATGAAATGTCCGGGTTGCAATCCCGACAAACAATGTGCCTACGGTCTCATCGACTGTACCTGGGAACATGGGGTCAGACACTGCCTGCAGTGTGTAGAGTACCCCTGTCAGAAGATTGAAGCGATGCTGACAAAATCCCGAAAATACAAAACCATCTGTCAGGAAATTTGCAATGATCAGGAATACGCTGTGCTGGAAAAAGCCTTTTTCAAAAAGCACATCAATTTAAGTAAAAAGGATAATTAACTAAAACCGCCCATGGTGCTGCTTTGCGCGCCATGGGCGGTTTTTATTCACTGGCTGTATCGTTTTAACCCCGGGGCTTAAAACGATACGCTGCCGATCTAAAGTAACCAGTTTACGGCTGGCTGATATCGGTAATCGTCCCATCGGCAGCATATTGCATCAGACGCACGGCTGAGGTATCCTTACCGGATTCAATCACCACAAAGGTCATATCGGCCCCCAGCAGATTTTTATCAATCCAGGTGCCGCTGTTAACATAGGTTTTCTCCCGGTTGTACCCTTGGCTAAAGGTGTTGTACACCGGCACATGGGTGTGTCCAAAGACAACGATATCAACCGTAGGATCGACATTGAAATACTGGGTCACCGCCTGCTCATCACAGAAGGTGGGATCCTGAGCCCGGGCAGTAGCTTCGGCATAGGGGAGTTTGACGGCAACGCCGTTGGCATCCTGGAGGGCATCCCAGCGTCGTTGAACGTTGGCGTATAAAGCGGCACTGATGGTGCCGTCAGCCTGAAGCGTTGGCAGCAAATCGGAAAGGGCAAAGCTGTCGTTGTAGCCATCGACATCAAGGTTGATAACCGGCTCAGTAAAACCGGCGTTGATCGGGAAGGTTTCGATGGTACCAGCCCAGGTCTGGTAATAGGCATAGGCACCCAGCTGATCAATGTTATCAGTTGCTGGTTTTGCTACCTCGGGCAGCGTAAGCTGGGGAGCGGACTTACCTTCGGCTACCGAGGTGGCAGCGACCCGGGTAAAGAAATAGCCTGGCGGCAGAATCGAGGGATAAGCACCGGTGAATTCTTTATTGGACAGGGTATCCGGGGCACAGAAGGTGTTATAGCGGTGGCCATGCTCAATGACAATTTCCGAACGGGCGCCGGTTCGATAGGTGCCAAGACCAGCCACATCCCGGATCTGTTTAATCCCGGGGATCAGTTCGGCCAGCAGTTCATCGGTTAACAGCAGGTCGTGATTGCCGGGAACATAGGTCACCGTGACGCCGCTCTTGATCAGTGTTTCGAGGGCAGCAACGATCTCAGCATTATTTTCGGCAACTTTTTTAAAGAAGGCCTTCAGTTCGGTGGGGCCGGTATAGCTTACCGGAACAAACCACTGATCAAAAAGGTCGCCATCAATGACCAGTTCATCAATCTCGCTGCTGTTTAATTGTCCCAGAAAGGACACCAACGCCGCTTTGTTTTTGGTTGTTTCAGAAAAGCTGTCATCAATCCCCAGATGGAGATCGCTGATGACGACAACCCGGCTGGCGGTATGGGCGGCATCATTCTCCCAGAGGGGCAGCGAATCAGCCTGATTAGTGGGTTTGGCGGCACAGGCGGCCAGTGACACAATCAGCACAGGAACAAGGGACAGTAACAGTCCGGACTTTAATGATTTCATAAAGAATTCTCCCTTTTTTATTTTGCATCCTCTTCGCTCATTGCTCTTAAAATATAAACCCCGGCAGCGAAAAATACGCAATTGTTTGTTGAATTATAACAGAAATGGGAACAGTTGAAAAGTCATTGATTGTTATATCGAGCCAGGTTGTTTACGATCATGTCACCGGAATTAAAGAGAAAAGCCGTAAAAGCAGTAGCCCTTGTTTGGCTGTTGCGCTATAATACGGATAAAGGTGCGTTTTACAGTGCCATAATGGCAGACATCAAGGAAGGCGGAGTAACACAATGGGAGGATTTTTAAAACTAGAGGGTAAGGCCCGGGATGATTTTTATCAGGCCAAGTACGATTATTACAAACGGTTCAATTTGGGAGTATTGTTTGCCTCGGCCTTTATGTTTCTGATTCTGTTTGTGGCCGACTGGCAGGTTGATGGGGCGGCGTTGGGGCGTTCTTTCCTGATTCGCAGCTCGGTGGTGGTGCCGATGTTGGTTGTTTTTTGGGCCTATCAGAAAATTAACAACTACAAAATTATGGGGATACTGACCTACCTGATGGTTCATGCGATGATCTGGGGCAACATCTGGGCGGGGTCGTATCTGGCGGATCAGTCCTATGTCAATGAGGGCTTTCTGATCATGAGTCTGGTGCTACTACTGGTCTCTTTTGCGGCACCGCCATTTGTGGCTATCATTGGCCAGCTGGGGCTGATCGGGGATATTTTGCTGGCAGATCATCTCTATCATTTTGAAAACATCAATGCCATTTTGACCTTTAATATCCAGGTCATTGTGCTGCTCTGTCTGGTTGATTTTATCATTGCGGGTTTTTATTACGACCACTACATCACCCAGCGCAAGCTGGAATTTGCCCTTTTTCACGATCCCTTAACCCAGGTCTTCAACCGCCGTCAGTTACACAAGATTATGGGAGAAGGTCATGATCTGACCTTTTTGAGTGACGCCATTGCAATCCTGATTATGGATATTGATCATTTCAAACTGGTCAATGACCGCTACGGCCATGACGAGGGAGATCGAATTTTGCAGTTTGTGGCGGACTGTATCCGTAACAGTTTGCGGGGGCCGGATATGGTGATGCGTTGGGGCGGCGAAGAATTTGTGGTGATTCTGTTTGACTGTCCGGCTGATCAGGCGATGGCGGTGGCGGAGCGGATTCGCAAGTCGGTGGAAAAATCGGTCAATGGTGTTTGTGCCATTACCATTTCCTTAGGGGTGGCCATCTATGCCGGGGGTGACTGCTTTGAGACCATTAAGCAAGCTGACAGTGCCCTTTATGTTGCCAAGCGACAGGGTCGTAATCAGGTGGTCAGCTATGAAGCACTGGATGAAAAACTGCGTCAGGAAGTGGCAAGAGCCCGGCAAAATGAGGTCTGAACGAACTTTATTGCCGTCTTGGTGCTGAAAGCGTTGACACAAAAATCAGGATGTAATATAATACACTAAATTTAACCGGTAAAGTTTTTAGATTCTTAATTTAATTTGCGAGAATAAAAAGCTGCGGATAAAAAGAAAAGAGTGTAGGAGAGCGTCTTGGAAAAGAAAAGAATTAAAATTGCGATTTTGTCGATATCATCACTATTGATGATATCGATGACTGCTTCAGCCATTCTGGCCGATATTCAGGCCTACTTTGTGGGGGTCGATCCATCCCTGATTTCGATGGTATTGACCATTCCCGCCTTGATGGGCCTGGTGTTTGCCTTTGCATCAGGGCCCTTGTCGTTGCGACTGCCCAAGAAAAGCTTGGTCATTTTTGGTCTGGTCTGCGGCCTGGCTGGCGGGATGATTGCTCTGCTGTTCGGGTCAACCAGTATTTATGTACTCTTGGCTTGCAGTTTGCTGCTGGGGATCGCTCAGGGGATGAACTCGACCATGTCGATGGCCTTGATTGCCGATTATTTTGTGGCCGAGGAAAGTGGTGCGTTGATGGGGCTGCAATCAGCCTTTGTTAATGGTGGCAGCATGGTGCTGCTGTTTAGCTCGGGGATGCTGGCCGGAATTTCCTGGCAGATGTCCTATCTGGTTTATCTGGTTTTTATACCGGTCATTGTGATTGTCATGAAAAATCTGCCCCGGGATCATGCTCCGGCACATGCTGCCGACACCCATCAGGAAAAAAGTGCCAGGCTGAATGGCCGGGTCTATTTTACGGCGCTGACCATGTTTTTGTTTGGGGTTTTCCTTTTTGTGTTTCAAACCAATGTGGCCATGTTTGTGGTCGGGAATGGGTTGGGGGATGCTTCTACCAGTGGACTGATCAACACCGCCATGTCAGCCGCCGGGATGCTCACCGGAATTTTGTTTGGCCGGATGCAGCGGGTACTTAAAAAACTGGTTATTCCGGTATCCTTACTGGTTGGCGGTTTGGGGATGCTGTTAATCTTTATGCTGGGTAGTCTGCCATCGCTGTTTATTGGTGCCATGTGCTGTGGTTTTTGTCTGGCTACCATTAATCCGGCGGGAACCTTTCAGGCCGCCAACGCCGTCCATCCCTCCATCAGTTCGCTGGCCATTGCCGTCGTCACGGCATCCACTAGTGTCGGCATTTTTGTCTCGCCGATTCTGTCCAATGGGGTGGCCAATCTGACTGGCGGTGGCATTGAGATCAAGTTTTTGCTGGCGGCTGTCGGGCTGGCGGCAGTGGGATTGATGTCGTTTGTTGGCAATGCGATCATGGATAAAAAAGAAGCCTAAGTAACGTTCATAGTGACCATAAAAACCTCCTGGATTTGATTGTTAATCCAGGAGGTTTTTGTTGTGTAACATTATTCAATTTGGAAATAAGGTTTAAAGGTAAAGGGCACCTGTTTGAGCACTTCTTTACTTTCGGCCAGAATGGCATCGATACGTTCTTTATCTACATTCATCAGGACAAAATTGAGCCGTGCGATATAATCCAGACAGTCTTCCTGGGTACAATTAAATTCGCCCCGGTCATAGGCCCACAAAACGGAAAAAGAGGCACCTCTGGCTGCATTGGCAATCATTGCAAGTTCATCCGTATCGGCATTAACGTTCAGATGATAACGGCGATCATGGATTTTATAGAGGCGGATACTTTCCTGACTGAAGAGATCTTCATATTTGTCATCGGCTAATTCTTTTAAAAAGCGCATCGCTTTGGGATCGGCCAGAAACATCTGGTTATAGAGCCGAATTTCTACGGCGGTGCTGACCTGCAGATCTGCTTTTCGTTCTTTAAAATAGTCGGTATAAAGTTTCAGAGCCACTTTATTCTTAAGTTCAAAGAGAAAGGTATCGCTGACGGCCCGGGCCAGACTGGATTTCGATTTATAGTAATAGGAAATCAGGGGCTTGGTAATTTCACAGATTGCGGCAATCTGATCCAGATAGGTTTTTTTATAGCCCTGTTCATAAAATAACTGGCTGGCTACCTGGAGGATCTGTTCTTTTTGGTTATTCATGGTCATCTCTTTCATAATGGTATTTTGGGGTATCATTTTATTTTAACACTTTTAATAAATAGATGCAAATAAATTATATTTAACCAGTTAAAATTAAATAAATGTAAAATGTATTGACTTTTCGTAAAAAACCGATTACAATACATTTATTGAACCGGTTAAATCAAACGATCTGGGACGGTAAGTCTTATAAAAACCTCATTAACATGAGATGGAAGCCGTTATTATGCGTTTCGACAGAAATGATTAGATTGTTATAAAAACGGCCAAAATTATTCAGATCTGCTTATTTCGTAAGAACATTGAATTCATTTAACGGGAGGAAGGGAGATGTTAAGGTGATTGTGGGTGTGCCCCGGTTACACCGGAAGAGGCTGTTGACGTTGGTGCTGATGGTTACGCTCCGGATGCTGGCAGTGCCGCAGCAAAAGAAAAAGAACTGGTTACAGCATAACGTTCACCGACAAAATAGATTTCAGTCAAGTTGACATCACGGAAATCGTAAACACGTAAATTTGTGGTTGTTTTTAATCACTTAAATCACAAATAAAATTAAAAGGAGGAAAAAAATGAAACAACAAGTAAAACCAATCTCTACCTTTACAATTTTGGCCATGGCGTTTTTCGGAATGGGTGTCGGAACCATTACTCCGGCTCTGAATGCAATTTTTGTACAATTCTCAGATCTTCCGATTACCACGCTTTTGCTGGTATCAACACTGCCCTCATTAACCGTAATTCCCGCAACCCTGATTGCTGGGTCGGTCGCTGGTAGCAAGGTTAAATACCGAACCCTGGCAGTACTGGGGATGACACTCTTCGTCCTCGGTGGGGTCGCTCCCTATTTTGCCACCGACTTCTCCGTTATCCTGATTGAGCGGGCCGTCTTTGGGATCGGTCTGGGGATCATGTCACCACTGGCCAATTCACTGGTTATGGGTGTTTATGAAGGCGATAAGGTCGCAACCATGACGGGTATGGTCACCCTGGCCATGAATATCGGCGGGATGGTTCTTCAATTTATGGGCGGCTATTTTGCCGGGATTGGATGGAATTACAGCTTCCTGCCTCATGCGCTGGGTATAATCTCACTACTGCTGGTTATTTTTTTCCTGCCAGAGCCTGCGCAAGCACCGGTTACCGCGGAAACCCAGAAAGCACCTAAAGAAAAACTGCCGGTTAAATTGTTTATTATCGTTCTGGTATATGGGATCTATACCCTGTCAGTTTATCCGATGCTGGTTAACATGTCGACCCTGATTGTCGAACGTGGCATGGGAACGACTGCCACCGCCGGTATTGTTCTGGCCCTTCTAACCATCGGCGGCATGGTCGCTGGTTCGGTTTTTGGCAAACTGTTTAAAATCTCCGGCCGCTTTATCATGGCGGTTGGTTATGCTCTGGCGGCAATCGGTTTCGCCCTGGTTGTTTTTGCCAGCAATATTGCGCTGTTGTCAGTCGGTGTTTTCATTGAAGGCTTTGCCATGTCAACGCTGATTCCGGCCAGTATGATGCTGATTTCAATGACCGTTAAACCATCGCAGATGGCTTTGGGAGTATCCTTCTTTATGGCCGGGATGAACCTCTTCGGTTTCCTGTCAACCTATTGGATTGGCGCCATTGCTGGTATTACCGGTGATGCGGTAACAGCGCCAATTGCCGTTAGTGTCGCTGTGACAACCGTATTCTTTGTGATCTTCCTGATTGTCAATCCATTAAAAGGTGGGGCACCAATGCCTGAGGCACCGCAACAGTCCTAAAGTAAACAAAAAAAATAAAAAAAGAGCCACTCATTTCGGTTATGAAAGGGGTGGCTTTCTTAAAGTCGTTGAAGATCGTATCAAACGCCTGGATCAAGGCGTTTATAAATAGTGGTCGTAGCTGGAATAGGTGCCCTTAATGGTGTCATCGGCAAAGTCATTCATGGCCAGATTATAGTTGGAAAGAAACAGCTGCTCATAGGCTGAAAGTTTGTTTTTGCTGGTATTGAGACATTCCCGGCACTGATTGTCGAGGGTTTCGGGAATCTCAATATCCGCCGTTTTGTGAACCTGGCTAAAATCGATGCCGGTCAGATTACAGTGGTTTTCGATGTTAATCTCCGTCCAGAGGCTCTTTAAATATTTCAGGCAGCTTTTCTGGGGCTGTTCAAAAAGGTATTTTAGCTGAGAGGGATTAATATGCTGAGTGATTTTGGTCATCGTCTTTTCCAGATCAGACAGGGTAAAAGCATTATTTAAAGTATATTGGTTCATGTTATTCTCCTAAAATATGTGATTAACCAAGCGGCTAAATCAGGATAAGGGACACTGATCAGTCAGTGGCCAAGTTATTTTTTTCAATCATCAGCAACTCCGTATTGTCATGTTGCCTGATTGGTATCTTAATCATAGCAGATGAATATGAACTTTATGTTAACAACAGATTACGATTTTATGAAGATTTAAGCGGCAACTGGTATGTGTTGTAAGAAATCTTCTAAGTACCCCCAGATTATTGGCGGGTGAGCAAAGTTGTAAACGCAAAGGGATAAATAAAAAGAACCATTTGGGAAGTTCGTGGTAGAATTGCCCAAATGGTTCTTAATTTTTGATGTAAAAATATAAATAATGGGGATTATTCCCTATTTACTGGAAAAAATTGCAATGGCATCGCTCATGAACTGGGCCAGGCCCTCGGCATGGCTGTCGATGTTTTCTTTGAAGCGCTCATCGTGAACATACATCAGCCCCAATCCAGCCAGGATTTCTTTTGTACAGTCATAGTAGTGTCGGGTAATGTTGTCTTGCCACTGGGCAACCAGCTCCTGAACCACCGGGTCAGCGGCATCTTTATTCATATTGGCAACAAAGCCGGCATAGATGGCTTCTGTTTCATTGTGGATGGCTTCCCACTGATCCGGGCTATAGCCATTGGTTTTTTGCTGGCTTTGGCGGTAGGCGTCTGTTTTGCCCCAACGTGTTTTTACCTCGGTTTCGTATTGTTTCTTGTTCGCTTCAATTTCACTCATATCAAATGGTTTAAAATTCATGGTTTTTTCTCCTTCTAATTTTTGGTCCAGCAAGGCAATCAGTTTGTCCAGACGGTGTCGTTTGAGCAGCAGCAGGTGGCGTTGCTTTTTAAAGGCATCCATTTCGTCATAGTTGGGGTCGGCCAGAATCCCTTTGATTTCCTGGATCGAAAAATCCAGTTCCCGTAAGAACAGAATATTCTGGAGCTGGGCCAGATTGGCCGTGTCATAGTATCGATACTTATTTTCGGTGATCTCACAGGGAATCAGAATTCCTTCACGATGGTAGTAGTGAAGGGTGCGCACACTGACCCCGGTAAGCGTCGCCACTTCCTTAACCGTCATTTTCATTGGCTTCTCCTTGCTGGTATTTGTCGGCTCGGTTTTCCCTGACCTGCTTCTATCATAAGCTATGACCTAAGGTCAGAGTCAAGCGGGAAATAAAAAAAGTTTTCGTCAGTCTGAAAATATTTGCAAGCAGCTGGATTGATTTGTTCTGCTTTATTGATCTATTTACAGGTTTATGTCATAATAGAGAAGAGTTTATTGAGATTAAGAAAGTGACAAAAAAGAAGGAGATTAAAATGGGTAAGACAATAGCTGAAAAAATATTTGATGCACATCGGGTAGACGAGCCATTTCCAGATACACATGTGTTAAAACTGGACCGGGTTTTCTGTCATGAAATCACCACACCAATTGCCATCACCGATCTGATGGCCCGGGGGATGGATCGGGTTTTCGATCCCGAAAAGATTAAGGCCGTTATCGACCATGTCACCCCCGCCAAGGATTCCAAAACCGCCGAACAGGGCAAAATCCTCCGGGATTGGGCCCGGAGACATGACATAAAGGACTTTTTTGATGTGGGCAGAAACGGCGTCTGTCACGCCATCTTCCCGGAAAAAGGATTTGTCCGACCCGGCTACACCATCATCATGGGCGATTCACACACCTGTACCCATGGGGCCTTTGGGGCTTTTGCCGCCGGAATCGGTACCACCGATCTGGAAGTTGGGATTCTAAAAGGAGTTTGCGCCTTTCATTTTCCTAAAACCATTAAAATTGTTTTAACCGGGTCCCTGCAACCAGGCGTTTATGCCAAGGATCTGATCCTCTTTATCATTAAAGAGCTGACTGTGAACGGTGCAACCAATATGGT
This sequence comes from Acetobacterium sp. UBA5834, assembly GCF_002435675.1. NCBI lineage: Bacteria > Bacillati > Bacillota > Clostridia > Eubacteriales > Eubacteriaceae > Acetobacterium > Acetobacterium sp. UBA5834. The sequence goes on from NZ_DJGY01000029.1 coordinate 65,776, forward strand.
CATTGAATTTACCGGTCCCGTTGTCGATGCGATGTCGATGGAATCCCGGATGACTTTGTGCAATATGGCCATTGAAGCCGGTGGCACCTGCGGGATCTGCTATCCGGATATGACCACCGTCGATTATCTCTGGGACTTCATCCAGGACGAATTCGCTACCAAAGAAGACGCTCTGGCCGATTATTCTAAATGGGTTTCCGATGCGGATGCCGACTACGAACGGGTGCTTACTTACAATGTCTCACAACTGCAACCGATGGTTACCGTCGGTTACAAACCCGATCAGGTCAAAACCGTGGCCGAAGTGTCCGGCACCAAAGTTGATCAGATCTATATCGGTAGCTGCACCAACGGCCGGATTGAAGATTTGCGGATCGCCGCGGAAGTTCTCAAGGGCAAAAAAATCAGCGATACCGTCCGCGCCATTGTCAGCCCGGCGACCCCAGCCATTTATTCGCTGGCTTTAAAAGAAGGCATCATCGAAATCTTCCAGGATGCTGGTTTCTGTGTCACCAACCCGACCTGCGGCGCCTGTCTGGGGATGAGCAACGGGGTCCTGGCTGAAGGCGAAGTCTGTGCCTCCACCACCAACCGTAATTTCAACGGCCGGATGGGTAAGGGCGGCATGGTTCATTTGATGAGTCCGGCCTCGGCAGCAGCGGCAGCCATTAGCGGAACCATTGAAAATTCCGACTTATACAAAGCTTAGAAAAGGGGGAAGGACATGAAGACATTTAAAGGAAATGTATTATTTTTAGATCGTAGTGATATTAACACCGATGAGATCATCCCGGCCAAATATCTGACCGAAATTACCAAAGAGGCCTTAAAGCCCAATCTGCTGGAGGATCTGGTCTTGCCCGGCTTTTCCCGGGCTGATACCGAGGATAAGGCGGTCATTGTGACCCGGGAAAACTTTGGTTGCGGTTCGTCCCGTGAACATGCCCCCTGGGCCCTGGAAGTCAATGGCATCAACGTCGTGATTGCCGAAAGTTTTGCCCGGATTTTTAGACAGAACATGTATAATTGTGGGATGTTTGCCATTGAATTACCCAAAGCAACCATCGATGGACTCTTTAAAGACTATGCCGGGAAAGCCGTGACCATGGAAATTGATGTCGATGGCAGCCAAATTGTGATCCAGGCTGATGGCAAATCCGAAACCATTGATTTTGCCGTCGGCGAATTTGACAAAACCCTGGTCAAAGAAGGCGGCTGGGTTGGTTACGCTGATAAAAATTACTAAACTCGATTCAAATAACAAAGACATAAAGATCAGCACGTTAAAAAGACTGCATCCTTCGGTTTGCAGTCTTTTTTTGGATATGTGTCGAATATGATAGGGATCAGGGCAAACGTTAAAAGTGTGCACGCTTTTTTTCAATACAGATTTGGGCATAATCGCGATATTGCTGATAGAGGGTTTGAATGGACTGAGTGGGGGGCTGATTCAGCTCTCGTTGAAGCATTTCTAGTAGATCGTTATAATGCTTAATGAAACCGGCATAATCATCATCAAAAAGAAATACATTTAAAAGCAGCTCGTGATAGTCTTCATTGAGGTTGTCAAGCGCAATCAGCATGTCCAATATACGCCGGGTGGAGCGATAGTCCCGCCGCAAAAAATAATAGCGGGCAAGCATAAAGGTGTACTTTTCAAATTGCCGCCGATAAAAAGCTCTTTGGGCAGACGCCCAGCTGTAATCATTTTCGGACAGATAGTCGCCTTGATACAAAATTACGGCATATTCGATGTCTCGGGCAGATTTTTCATCGATTTCAGCATAGGGATTAACGGAAGTGTTTAGCAGTTTTCGTACTTCACTGAGATCGGAATAAAAGTGCTGAGAATCAAAAAAATAAAAGCCATTCGTCAGATTCAGGTTAAAACAAACATTGGTTTTTTTTAGATCAGTTTTAAGATTATAGATTGTCGTATGCAGGAGTTTGATCGCTTTCTCCATCGCTGCTTCCGGCCAGAGAGCTTCAAGGATTTCATCTCTCGAAATATACTGATTCTCTTTTTGCAACAAAAAAGCAAAAAGTTCTTCAGTCTTGCTGGTTCGCCATTTGATTGGGTTTTCGTGAGGTTTGGTGCAGACTCTGAATTTTCCAAAAAAGTAAACAAATAATTGAAACTCACCATTCTTTCCTGATGGCTCGACGTTCATAAGTTTATGCTGGGTTCGGATCGTTTTGATCAGATTTTTCTCATGAAGTTTACGTTGGGTAATATCCCGGGATACGCCAACAACTAAGACATGTTCAGTGGCAGTGTCTAATTCCAGCCGGGTGGATATTTCAATATACTTGATGGAGCCGTCTTTGCAATACTGCTCATAGTCGCCAAGATGGTATACAATCGAGTTGCTGCGATCACCGTCAATAAAACGTTGATAACGGCGCAAACTATCGTTTTTCAGTTTCTGTAGCGACCTAACGGTTAAACAATCTTCCAGTTTTTCCTTCATCGCCTCTTCGACAGTCAGACCCCGGAGCTGGAAAATGGACGGGCTGATATAGAGAAATTTTTGGGCACTGAGATCAAAAACCCAAATACACTCCATGAGCGTTTCAACCAGCAGCTCAAAATCGAGTTGTGAATCATTTACGATGTTTCTTTGCATGAATCTTAACCTCCACGGCACTACTAAACTGTATTGATTCTATTTTGTTGAGAAATTGTTGAGACTCCTCTAGTATAATTCTAACCATTGCGGTTTTCAAGGGTTAAATGCAATTAATTCCTAAATGTTTATTACTAGTCTTTGGTAAAATTGTCAGGATATAAATGCGATAAGCCGTTGTGGAGAACGAAACAGTAAAAAACAGCTAAAGATAAGTAAAGTTGGCTGACAAAAATGAGAGGAGTCGCATCAATGAAAACGGAAACGAATGATTTAACAGTCAAACAGAATGGAGGTGAGGGATTTCAAGTTAAAATGCACTTAAGCACCAAGCTTATTCTGCTGACGGTATTGACCCTGGCCGCCGCCATTCTGACTCTGGGGATTCTGGTTGTCAACAGTGGGGCCGCTATTATTGATCAGGAGACTGAATCAGACGCCTTGGAATATGTGGAGGAATCAGCCAGCCTGATTGGGGCAGAAATTATTGGTAATCTGGAGCGACTTAATGAGATTGCCCTGCGGGATCGCACCACCGGCATGGATTTCGGCACCCAGGCCGCTTCGATTTCTGCTGATGTGGAGCGATTGGGCTATCAGGACATGGCCGTGATTGGCACCAATGGCCATGGGAAATATGTGGTCAGTGGTGGCGAGTTTGATGTGCCTAATGAGATCTGGTATCAGCAAGCGTTAAAAGGCAATGCCTACGTATCGGACGTGGCTATCAGTCAGGTGACGAAGCAGCCAGCAATTTTTGAAGTGGTACCGATAAAAAAAGACAATCAGGTGGTTGGGGTACTGCTCGGCAGACGGGATGCCAACTTCTTAAGTGCGATCACCAATACTCTGGGCGATGGTAAAATCAAATACGGCTATGTGATCAGTGCCAACGGAGGAATGATGGCACATCCCAGCGAAGAGCTTGTACTGAGCCAAACCAATGTCTTTGACAACATCGAAAAAGACGGCCTCAACGGTTTTGGGGCCATGTTCAAAGCCCTGGGCTCAAATGAAGTTGCTGATTTTGAATATCAATATAATGGTGAAACCAAACTGGCATATGTAGCCCCCATCCCTGAAACAACCTGGACGTTGGTGATTACCGAATCCGAAACGGCAATGTTGGCACCGATTGTGCAACTGCGCAATACCATTATCATCTTTGCAATTGCAATTCTGGTTGCTGGTGCGATGATTTCATATATCATTTCAAAACGGATTGCCAAGCCGGTGATTATCGCCAATGCAATGATTAAGGATCTCGATGCTGGTCGCCTCAGCAAACGGGTTGAAGTGACTTCCAAAGACGAAGTCGGCGAAATGACTAATTCCCTGAATCATCTGGCTGATACCCTGGAATATGGCATTATTGGCTTAATGAAGAGAATTTCGAATGGTGATGTGTCATCAAATATTGAAGTCACAGATCCGACCAATGAAGTAACCCCAGTGTTAAAGCGGACAGTGGAAACAATCCGGGCCTTGATTGGTGAAGCCACCATGCTGTCAAATGCGGCGTTGGCCGGGCAGTGGGAAACCCGGGGTGATGCCAACGCTTTTGCTGGTGGATTTAAAGAGATTGTTCAGGGGGTCAATGCGACTCTGGATACCGTCGTTGATAAAATGGTCTGGTATGAGGCCATCATTGATTCGGTGCCATTCCCCTTACACGTCACTGATAATGACATGAAATGGGCCTTTATGAACAAGGCGTTTGAAACGCTGATGATTGAGGGCAATGTTATTACCGATCGGAAAGCAGCCGTGGGGATGGACTGCCACCATGCCGGGGCCAACATTTGTCAGACAGAAGGTTGCGGTATCCGTCGTCTGGTTGATCAGGGTATTGGGGAAACCTATTTTGAATGGTGCGGTAAGAATAATAAGCAGGATACTGCGTATCTTAAAAATGCCCAGGGCGAAAACGTTGGTTTTGTGGAAATCGTAACTGATCTGACCCCGATGATCCGGGTCAGCAATTATACCAGCAACGAGGTTGCCAGACTGGCTAACAACCTTACTTGTTTGTCGCAGGGGAATCTGGCTTTTGATCTGGAAATCGGTCAGGCGGATGAGTATACTTCGGATGTCAGCGCACAGTTTGCTGAAATTCGCAACAGTTTATCCGAGGTTAAAGATTCGGTTGACAATCTGATTGCCGATGCCACGATGCTGGCCCAGGCCGGGATTGAAGGCCAACTCGATACCCGGGCTGATGCCAGTCGTCATCAGGGTGACTTTGCTAAAATTGTGGACGGTGTCAATGCGACTCTGGACGCTGTGGTCGCACCGGTACAGGAAGCTTCGGCAACCCTTAAAGAACTGGCCCAGGGGAATCTTAACACCGGAATGGTGGGGAATTACAACGGTGATTATACCCAGATCAAAGAGGATATGAATCAGACCGTCGCATTCCTGAAACGCTATGTGGATGAAATTGCATATACCTTAAAAGAAGTCGGTTCGGGCAATCTGGATCTGGAAATTACCGACGACTATCTGGGCGACTTCCAGGCCATTAAATCAGCCCTTAATGGAATCACCACAACACTGAGCCAGACCATGTCCGATATTAATGAGGCAGCGGGTCAGGTGGAAGCCGGGGCCATTCAGATTTCGGATGGCGGACAGGCTCTCTCTCAAGGAACCACCGAACAGGCCAGTTCGATTCAGGAACTGACCGCATCGATTGAGGAAGTCGCCAGCGAAACCAAGCGCAATGCCCAAAATGCCAACAATGCCAATGAACTGGCCACGGAGGTGAAAACCAATGCCGAGGTGGGCAACACCCAAATGGCCGAAATGGTTGCGGCAATGGTGGAAATCAATGAGGCGTCCAGCAATATTTCAAAAATCATCAAGGTGATTGATGACATTGCCTTCCAGACTAATATCCTGGCGCTAAACGCCGCAGTCGAAGCGGCCCGGGCGGGACAACATGGCAAGGGCTTTGCAGTGGTTGCTGAAGAAGTACGAACCCTGGCAGCACGGAGTGCCGAAGCCGCCAAGGAAACCACTGCTTTGATTGAGGGGTCTATCACCAAAACAGAAGCTGGTTCAAAAATAGCCGGACAAACCGCCGACAGCTTAAAAGAAATCCTCAATCAAATTGAGAAGGTAACGGGTCTGGTGGGGGATATTGCCCGGGCCTCCAATGATCAGGCCTCAGAAATTGCCCAGATCAATCAGGGGATTGAACAGGTTTCCCAGGTAGTTCAGACCAACTCTGCCACTGCCGAACAAAGTGCTGCTGCCAGTGAGGAACTATCCGGGCAGGCAGAAATCCTTAAGCAGATGGTCGGTGCTTTCCGTCTCAAAGGGAAGCGCTCGGAAAGCAGTATAAGAAATCCAATGCAACCGGAATCAAAGCCGGTAAGTTTTGAAACACCACAGATTGACATCTTCCTGAATGAGGCAGAGATGGATAAGTATTAATATAAGCAAAAACAAAGCAACCTCGGTGCAATTGCATCCAGGTTGCTTTTATCGTTGGCAGATTAATTCATTTAGAATGGCCAGTACCGCTTCCGGTTCCTCAAAAATAGGGCTGTGGGCCGAGTCTTCAAAAAGATAGAAATGCTTTTCCGGGGCCTGCAATTCTTCCAGATAGACCTCAGACAGAAATCGGTTGACGGTATAATCGTAGGCGCCGGAAAAAAACAGCACCGGGATGTCCAGCCGGGTGACGATGTCGCTGAGGTTGGCTTGCCGGAATTCTTCATTGACGATTGATTGTTGACTAAAAGCTTTGCCCTGCCAGATATGTAACTTTTCTTTTATCATATATTCCTGGTGTTTCATCACTGCCAGAAAAATGCCGGAGATCACCGAATACATCGTGTGGGTGGTGCCGATGCCCGCTTCGTGCATGACCCGATCCCGCAGCTTTTCGTATGCGGCAGTGCCATAGGGGGCTTTTTTCAGTTGGGCCAGGGTTTTTTGGTCATCTACATAAAAGTCCAGCAGCCATTCATAAGCCAGTTCTTCCGACAGGGCCAGATTGACCGACTGGGCCACCCCGATATAGGCATGAAAGAGCTCCGGGGCCTGGGCCGCCGCCTGAATCCCGATATAGCTGCCAAAGGAATGGGCCATCAGATAGATTTTATCCTGGCGAAAGCGCTGGCGCAGATAGTGGGTTACCGAAAGGGTGTCTGCTACCAGTTGCTCGGTGGTCATCGTGGCTGGGGGGATCTGAGTGTTGAAGGACAGACCGGCGCCCCGCTGATCCCACCACACTACCGTAAACAATTCTTCCAGCCGGGCAGGATAGGTGTGATTCAGCCAATACTCCGGCATCCCCGGGCCGCCATGGACAAAGAGAAGCACTGGTTTTCGTAAGTCCCGGGATTTGATGATCATCCCCATTTCGATGCCGTTAATGGGCACCCAGGATTTTTCCGACAAACTGCCGGGCAGCACTCGACCACTGGCATCGGTGAAAGGGATCATTTTACCGGAACCAAAAACCATCAACAGGGTGCTGACAAGACTGACAAAAGCCAGTATCAGAATAAAAAATAGCGCCAATCGTTGTTCCTCCTTCCTAATCGCTTTAGTGGCTGTGAATGTGCCGTGTGTTTTTTGCATCCAGTTTTGCAAGCGCCGATATCGTTTTGGTTGCCTTGCACCTTGCGCCTTTTGATAGACAGGCTATTTTGATTATAGCCAAACAATTTGATGACGTCAAGCGGGAAGCCGGTATTCTAGCAATGCGACAACGGCGGTTATCAAAAAAATAACTGAGGCTGATTCTGCATCCTGATGCAGCTTCAGCCTCAGCTTTGTTTTCCGATTGTCATAATTTTAACTCCCTTCCGGTGCTCGCAACAATTTTTGTTCAGGGGACATAGCTACAGAGATAACCATTGATATAGATGGCATTGTCACCCAATGGGTTACAGTCAATGTAAATCAGGTCGCCGCCGGTATAGATGGTACCGATGGTGCCGTTGGTGCCGGTTGTAACCGTTGATGAATAGTAATCATAATAATAGTCACTGCCGCCGTCAGTTACCAGGAGCATGCCATTGCTGAACTGGTAATAGAGGGTAAAACCACTGCCATCGGTCCACTGCCAGGTGCCGCTGATGTTATTTTCAAATTGCTGCCATTCAGACATTGCCGGATCGACGGTTGCCGGTGGTGTGGTGGTGGTCGGCTGAGTCGTGGCCTGTTGCGGAATGGTGATGGTGTAGGTACCAGTTTTAATACCACTTTGATTGCCATACTTGTCAATGGCAATACTCTTCAGGGTGGTGGTCGCATTGAGCACAATGGCGCTGTCATAACGACTGGATTTGTCAGTGGGATCGGTTCCGTCAATGGTAAAGTAGACAACAATATCCTCACCAGCGGGTTTGTTAATCGTGACCTGCTGCGATGAGGTATAACTGCCTTCGTTTAAGGAATAGGTAGGCAGATCGATGGTGGTCTTTTTTTCTCCGGTTAATCCCTGACTGGTGTTGGGCGGATTGACGCTATCCTTGAGCGCAAACCATAAAAATGAGGCGCCGCCGATTAAGACAATCACCCCCAGCAGCACGGACAGAATGATAATCACCGTCTTCTGTGATCCGCTCGATGATGGTTTCGGCGGCCCGGACAGTGGGGCTGAAACAATCTGAGCCGGTTGAATAGGATCTTGAGGAACCAGCATGTTCGGCTCCGTTGATTCGGTATTAAAACCGCAGTTCCCGCAGAATGGTTCGCCAGGTTCCAGCGTTGCTCCGCACTTTGGACAAAATTCTGAATCCTTCATGAATTTCACCTCCCTTCCACAGTGTGAAGGCTTTGGCGGTCGTCTATATAAACTTAATACCCGAACAGCCGGGAAAATATCATTATCTTATGTGACCATTTTAAAGAAACTAGCAGTGAAAAATTATTGAGGAACGAGTAATTGTTCTAGAAAAAATGATCACAGCAACCACTACAGATCATTTTGTAAATCTTAGAAGCTTAATGGTAAAATAAATAAAAGCGTTATCAATGGGAAACGTATTTATAAAAGACGTCTTAACTATTTCTGTTATGTTAGTGCTTATTCCAACCCAAAAAAGAGCTTAAGCCGATTCTGCCATTTTACCTGCAAAACCGGCTTAGCTCACAATCTCAGTCGTCATCCGTTTGGACTCCTTCTTTTGATTTTATCAAAAACCTTCTTTTTCACTTTTCAGTGTAAATATTACACACTTATTAGGGGATATCCTTCTATCGAAAGATTTCGCTTTCTATAGTTGGAAGAATCTGTTTTTTAAGTAGATCTTTCTCCCGGCTAGCCTATCAACTTATTTCATCATGGTCAAATTTTCATCTTCAACCTCGGGTCGGTACATTGATATTATTGCCAGTGTCGTAAATTTTCAAGTGATTGACACAAATGATTCGTAACACCTGTTACTGAAAATGATTGAGTTGATCTTTGATATGCTCTTATTATATCACCATTCTTCCAGAAGTAAATAGATAAACTGTAAACGTTTGTATAAAAATCGTATACGCTTATATACAATTATAAACGTTTGGCGATGATCTTTGGCATCCATCAAAGAAAGGGTCGATCATAACGATTTTCAAAACAACCATTTCTCTTAAGAATCCAGTTCCAACCAACCTGATTGAGTCGGCTGACCAGGCGGGATTCCAATAACCGTACCTGAAATTTTGATAAATAAACGGGATTACCCAGCTTTTTGACGAGGAGCGGATCGAAGCTCCCGGTTTTTTCATACGCGACACCCAGCGCTTTAAGCTGTTTAAACAGTCTGCCAAAGAAAAAATGCGGCAGGATCGAACAGGCCGCCGCATCGCCCTTGATGACGGTGCCGAGGTAGGTATAATTCAAGCGGTGGGCCAAAGCGGACAGATAGTTTTCCAGATAGCGGGCGGTGGCACTTTCAATAAAACCTGCCTGGACAATAAAACCGATTTTTTGATGATGGCTGGATTGGGGTTTCAGTTCTTCAAAAAGCTTCATCACCAGCCCGGGCATGGCATGAATATACAGTGGCATCACCAGCAGAATGGTGTCATACTCTTTCATCGCCAGCGCCAAGGTTGTCGGGTTTTCCCGGAGCAGGTAGCGAACCGGCAGTGGTGTGGTCAAACCTGATTGAAAATGGTCAATAAATAATTGGGTATTCCCGTGATCGGCCCGGGGGGAGCCGTTTAGCATCAGAGTTTTCATGATCGCACCCCGGGTGTTTCCCCAGTCAGGTGGATAGTTTTGCTGTGAAACTGGTAGAAGGTTCGCTGCAGATAATCTTCGAAGATTTGTTTTTCTGCCGTATTAAAAAAAGTATCCTGATAATAAATTTCGATATCCGGATACCGCTCATAGCGGGGGTCGTGCATCGATTCACCCGAACCATAATTGGTATAGGGCAGAAACAGGGGAATCATCCGGTCAAACAAAGTTTTTAGATTGGCGCTGATAAAACCCTGGGACACAGTGAGATAAAAAGTGACCTTTTCAGCGGTGATATAATGATGATAAAAGCAATCCAGATCATGATGGATACAGCGCCCTGGAGTTTTCCACCAGCAGGTCCAACAGCCACAGCAGCCTTTTATCTGGTGCGTGTTCAAATCCAGTAAATACGAATCCGGCAGCATAACAGTATTATATTCTCGGACAATCATGGTTTTCATTTTTGACTCCTTAGTAATGATATGTCTCGAGTATAAAGCCGGGGGCAGCCCCCAGGTCAATCATTATTTTTGAAATTATTCTGTTCGATTATTTTGATCAATTGGCGCCCAGGCTTCCACGAAGGCCTGTTCCAGATTGTCGTGAAAGAGAATCAGGCGGACATGCAGATAAACGCAGCCCTTTAGCTGGAGCTGGTTTTCTGCCGCCCATTGATAAGCGGCCAGTCGGGTTTTGTCTATGACCTGATTGGCCGCATCGCTGTAACGGCCGCTTTCAACCACAATGTGGAGACAGGGACCGTCATCGAGATAGTCTTTGCCGCTTTCCCGAGCGGTAGCCGGTACGACGAGATGCATCTGGGTTTCCTGATACTGGGTGGTATCAAAGGTGACACAGCGGATCATATTGGTCAGCAGATCCTCATCGGCCAGATTAAGATGAGCAAGAACCTTTTCCTGATATTCATCAAAGGCGGAGATCGCCGAAAAGGAACTGATAATCTCGTACAGTGGAAAGTTCCGGATGGAAAACTGATTCAGGTGGTGCGGCAGTGACTGACAAAAGGCCTGGGTGTCAGCTAATTTTAGCAGCATCTGTTGCTGTTTTTTAATCGCCAGCTCAATGGCCGCCTGCTTTTCAATCAGATTCTCTGTTATGCCGGAGAGCTGATCCTGGTCAATCAGCTGATTGATTTCCGCCAGGGCGAAACCTCTTTTTTTATAAAATTCAATAATCAGCAACTTATAAATTTCATCAAAACCATACTGGCGATAGTTGTTACTCTGGTCATGTCCCGGTTTGATCAACCCCATGGCCTCATAATGCCGTAAGGTATCCCGGGTAAAACCAAGGTAACGGAACAGTTCGCCGGTTAGAAAGGTATTGCTCTGGTTATTACGGTCAAAGTCGTCGATATGTTTTTGTGAGTCGTTTGTCATGGCCTTGCTCCTTGCCTTTATTAAACCAGATGATGGCTGTCAAGAAAATCCTCAACCACGGCATTAAAAACCACCGGATTATCGACATTGGCATTATGGCCAGCCCCGGGAATGATTTTTAGGGGATAACCGGTTTTGGCCGCCCAGGCCCAATTGTATTGGGGTACCTTGCCGAAGCGGTCATATTCACCCAGGGTCAGCAGCACCGGGAAATCAAAGGCCGTATCGCAGTTTTCCCGGAGAAAGCTGGTATAGGCGGTTCCCATGATCCGGCAGAGTTCTGCCTTGCCATAGGGAGCCAGCATTGCCATCATGTTGTCAAAGCCCCGTTTGGTATGGGTGGCCCCTTTAGCAATGGCTGACACCAGTTTGTCATGAGGATAACAGCGGGACAGCCATTCCACCTGCCGGATCCAGAAGCGGTCTGACCGGGAATAGTAGGAAGGGCCAAAGGGAGAGGTATCGACTCCCACAAAAGCCAGCACCTTGTCCGGAAAATCCAGGGCATACTGCTGACAGGCATAGCCTCCCAGTGACTGACCGATCAGAACCGCCGCCGGAATCTTTTCCTGATTCAAAATAGCATCCAGATCGGCAGCGGCATGGTGAAATGAAAAATCCGTATAGGGACGGGAAGCCCCATGGAGGGGTAGATCCCAGCTGATGACGGTGTAATGCTTTCTGAAATAAGCCACCTGGTGATCAAACATCCGATGATTGGCAGTAAGCCCATGGGTAAAGACCAGACAAATTGCCTGGGGATCCTGATGCCGGGCGATCCAGTAGGAAACGGTGCCCCGGGGGGAGGTGATTGTTTTTTCCAGCACGACGACGACCTTCTTTCGCAGATTTTCCCATTCTTGGTGGAATGGGTCTTTTTTAAAGTGTACCGATAAAAAGGAGGTTCGTCAATGGCAGAATTGTAAAGGATGGCTGAAAGAACCTGATTTACATAGCCATTTTTCATTAAACGGCGTATAATGATAGGTAAACGAAAAGAGGCTAAGCAATGCATTTATAAGATGTTTTCAACTAATACAGTCAGGATTACGATGCCAATCACCGCATCTCCTTTAATCAAACCGCCCCGCTCAATGACCAGATGGCCTGGCTCCTTGCAGAAGGTTTTTCCAAAGCTGATTGTATTTTCAAATATCTAAACTTTGCGGTCTTTTTTGCCGTAAAATAAAGCTTATAAGAAGAGGTCATTTCAGTCGCCTCAAAAACGGTTATAGCTCAGCTCATGCCAGTAGTCTACTGGTTATGGGCGTCACGTGCGGCAAAGACCTCTTTGGCAACGGCAACGGCGTTTAAAACTTTTGGAAATCCGGTGTAGGGGATACATTGAATAAAGGCTTCAATAATTTTCTCTGGTAAAAGCCCGACATTCAAAGCGCCATTGATATGAACATCCAATTGCGGTTCGCAGCCACCGGCGGTCAATAGGCTGGTGATGGTGATTAGTTCCCGTTCCTGAAGGGAGAGACCTTCCCGGGGGTAGATATCGCCAAAAGCAAATTCAATAATGTAGTTGCCCAAGTCAGGGGCGATTGTTTTCAGTGATTCGATCACCTTTTCGCCGCCAACCCCATCAATTTTTTTTAACTGTGCGACACCAATTTGATAACGTGTTTGATCCATTTGTGATTACCTCCAAATTTTTTATAATCCCAGTATAGTGCTTAGACTATGGTCTAAGTCAACCCATATTTTGAAAGGTTTTATGATGATTATTAGCGAAATGGCCCAACTGACTCAGATCAGTGAATATACCCTGAGATACTATGAAAAGAAGGAATTGATTGCCGTTTCCCGTGATGCCCGGGGGCGACGTAACTACGACGAAAACGATATTGAATGGATTCGTTTCATTCAGCGATTCAAAGAGACCGGGATGCCGCTGCGGAATATTAAAAAATACGCCGATTTGAGAGCCGAAGGCGATCAGACCGTCCACGAACGACTGGAAATGCTAGAAGCCCATCGCACATATGTAGTCGCGGAACAGCAGAAATGGGCCCAAAATCTTTGTAACCTTGATGCCAAAATCGAGTTTTATCGAAAAAAAGATTAAAACCGGATCAAGTCGTGTTGCCTTGAGGAAAATTATCTGTGTTCGGAAAAAGAAAGTTTGGATAAAAAATTAACTTTATCAGACTAAAAGATTAAGGAGCGTTTAGCATGTCATTATTTTCCCAAAGAATTGAAGAATTGATTGTTGATAGTGGTGAAACGATACAATCCCTGGCGGAGATCGGCAAGATCGACCGGACAACCCTGCAGCGGGTAAAATCTGGCGACCGCCTGCCTTCTAAAAAGATTTTTAGTGGCCTGTGCAAAGCGTTACGGATGTCGACAGCCGAAGAAGAGGAACTGAAAAATGTCCTGGAAATGGAAATCATTGGCCAACGAAACTATTATAACCGGAAAGCCATCGTCGGCCTGATCGAAACGATTGCTGAACTAACCGAACATACCATTCCCTTTTCTAAAGAAATCGGTTTAAAAAATGGTGCAGTTGTAAAAAGTTCGTTAATCGATGGCATGGAGATTGTGAGTGGACATGCCAATGTACTACGACTGGTGGAAAGCGCCATTGACTGCGAAATTTTTGCCAGTTCGACGCCACAAATCCGGCAGGTCATTCCCTATGACTGGGATGCCGTCTATGATTACATTTTTCAGCAAATGATGGGCTCCGAAAAAAAACTTGTAGTACAGGATATCGTCAGTTTTCCTCAGAATTGCAGTGAAGCGGATGCCGATCAAAGTCTGCTGGCCTTTAAAAAACTGGCGGCGCTTTCGCTGCTTGACAATGTCGATTACCAATCCCGTTTCTATTATCGACCATCCGACTGGCATCCAGTTGATGGTGGGATGTTCCCGTATTATCTGCTAACCTCAAATCGATTGATCACCCTGTCAAAGGATCTCGCCACCGCAGTTGTATACCAGGATGCGGGGCTTTATCAGGTCTATGATGGATATTTTTCAGAACTTTTAGACAATAGTGCTCCGTTTATTCATGGCAGTCGGGATCTTTTTGAGATTTACGCCCTGGAGGATGCCCTTCCCACCAAACTTGTGATGCAACCGATCCCCTGTTTTTCCCGTTATTTCACCGATGAGATGATCGAAAAACAGCTAAACCGGGAGTTCCCATATTTTGAGGCCCTGCTTGCGACAGTAATTCCTTTTTATGATAAATTCCGGGCCGATAATAAGGGGATGGTGGATGTTTTTTCCCTGAAATATTTGCGGCAATTCATGGAGGATGGCTACATCTATCTGCCTGAAGAGATGGTTCACCCTTTTGCGCCTGCAGAACGGCTGCAGCTGATTAAACAACTGCATGCTGATTTGGTTGCCAGTGAAAGAAAATGCTATGCCATCAACGAGGATCGGTTGTTTATGAATTCGGCAGTGGAATTTTCCAATGAAGACCCGACGCTCCGGCTGATTCTTCATTATCAACGGGGTAACGAAACCATCTTCAAACATCTGGCAATTAACGAAGTCAACATCATCAATGCCTTTGAAGAGTTCTTTAACAGCCTGCCCACCAGCGATTATGTTCTTGGCAGAGAGGAAACCATTGCCGGGATCGAGTCCATAATCAGGGAATATAGCAGCGATGAAAGTTGATGAAGTGAAACATAAAAAAACTGCTTGACAGGGTCAGTTAGGCAGAACACATACTTGTGAATGAAAGTGAGGGAAAATGGAAGCAGATGAAAACTACCAATTTAATGCCAAGGTCTACGATATATTAGATCGGACTTACTTTAGAAAGGCGGCCTCCAGTCCCCGCAATGCCGTCATTTCCGTATTAGGAGAAGAACCATTAAAAGTTCTGGACATGTGTACCGGCACCGGGACTAATGCCTTTGCCATTGCCGGGGCCAGAAGAAATGCCAAAGTGATCGGGATTGATCTTTCGACTGCGATGCTTAAAAAAGCCGTAGCAAAATGGGAGCAAGCAGAGATATCCAACGTCAAGCTACTTCAGATGGATGCGGCCAACCTGCAATTTTCAAACGAGGAATTTGATGTGGTGCTGATATCGCTGGTGCTGCACGAGTTAAGCCTGGCTCTGGCGGGCAAGCTGCTTGGGGAGGCCAGAAGAGTCTTGAAAAATACCGGAAAACTGATTGTCGTGGAATGGGAGGAACCAGTCAGCCTGGTTCAACGGATTTTGTTTTATCTCGTTAAAAAAACGGAACCCGCAGGCTTTGAGGATTTTCTTAAAACTGAGATGGATCAGTATCTTTTTCGCTTTGGTTTTGAAATGACACAAACAATTCATTGTGATTACAGTAAGGTAATGGTATTGAGCAAGAATGAGCACATTTAAAATAAAACTTAGCTCTAAAATCATAATTAGAAGGAGAGTCCAGCGATGATAATTAAAAATAAAAGTCAAACGGATTGGGAGCAGATCCTGGCTACCCGCCATGACAATGGCGCCGATTTCTGGGCAACCCCGGACGGCCGCCTGGGGATTGAAAAACCGATCAGTACCCTGACCGCACTGATGATCATCAGTGAACTTAACGTGCCTCGGGATCATGAAGCCCTGCAAGGGGCGGTGGAGCTGGTTCTGAAAGCCATAAGAGCCGACGGTCGGGTGCGGATTGCCCCCAAAGGTGCAATCTATCCCTGTCATACCGCCCATGGGGTGGCCGGTCTGTGTCGCAATGGTTACGCCAGTCATCCCCGGGTTCAGGACGCACTGAATTATCTGCTTGCTGACCGCTACGATGACGGTGGCTGGCGCTGCAACAAATTTATCTATGGTCATGGCCCCGAAACTGATGCGTCAAATCCCAATGTGACTCTGCTGGCCTTGGATGCTTTTCGTCTGGCCGGTTTTCATGCGGGAGCGGCTCGCATCGTTGATCTTGACCGGGCAGTTGAAACCCTGCTGGATCACTGGACTGTGAAGATGCCGGTGGGGCCCTGTCACTATGGTATTGGCAAATTATTTATGCAGGTGGAATATCCGTTTTTGCGCTACAACCTGTTTTATTATGTCTATGTGTTGTCTTTTTACGAAAAAGCCCGGCAAGACAAACGCTTTAGCGAAGCCTTGGTAGCGTTACAGCAGAAGCTGGATAGTCAGGGCCGGATGATTGTTGAGCGTCCCAATCGCAAACTCAGTGGGCTTACGATCTGCCCAAAAGGCAAACCCTCAGCCGCCGCCTCGGCGCGGTATCAAGAGATTATGAAAAATATGGAGTTGGACTAAAATGAATTACATTGAAACTGAAAATCTGAAATTAAGGCCGTTAACCATGGCTGATGCTGGCGACGTTTTTGCTTATTCAAAAAGCCCGAATGTTGGCCCGCGGGCTGGCTGGAAGCCGCATGATACTATCGAAGAAACAAAGGAGATCATGAAGACGATCTTTGTCGGCCAGGAAAATATCTGGGGAATTGAAAAAGACTACCAGATTATCGGCTCAATCGGATTAATCGAGGACCCTCATCGTCAGAATGACCAGGCCCGGATGCTCGGCTACGCGCTCAGTGAGGATTTCTGGGGGCAGGGCATCATGACCGAAGCGGCCAGAGCCGTGCTGGCCTATGGCTTTGATACCCTGGGTCTGGGTCTGATCTCAGTGGTGCATTATCCGGAAAACTTCGGATCCCAGCGGGTGATTGAAAAATGTGGTTTTCATTATGAAGGAACAATCCGGCAGGCGGACAAGATCTACACCGGTGAAATCCTGGATGTAAAAGCTTATTCGATCACCAGAGCAGAATTCCGGTAACGCCAGTGCTACGGTAACGCCAGTGCTGACAATTTATCGACGAACGAAAACCCTTTACCAATTATAAGCAAATGGTAAAGGGTTTATTTATATGCTTAGGTGTTTTGTCCAGTCGAGATTCGGGATCGTTTTGATCTTAGTATAAAGATGGTTTATCCCAAAGATTCAGATTAACCCCGATATTATGCTTACGGGCATAGTCATAAACCTCTTTACCCCAGGCGACATCTTCCACCGGCATCCCACCGACCGAGTAGAGGATAATCTGGTCGTCGCTTTCCCGGCCGGGCACCTTGCCGTTTAAGATGGCTCCTAAATCGTGGATATCGGTTTTGGCCAGTTTGCCATCATGGATCATGTCCATAAATTTGGAACCGAGGATATAAACGATATTATAGGTCGGGTAGGGATATTCTTCGGCCCAGGCTTCATATAGGGAAATGTTGTCAACCACCAGCTTGGTTTTATCGCTTTGGATAAATTCATCGGTAAAATCAGCCGCTCCAGGCAGACAGAACAGGGCACCGGGCTTAATCCACTCGGCATCTACAAAAGGATAGGCCGAAGGACCAGCACCCATTGGAGTTGAGGTGGCAAAGCTAAGAATATCAGATCCCCGAACACATTCTTCCAGGGTTTCGCAAACTATAATTTCGGTAAACTGCGGGCATTTTTCCTTAACGAATTCAATACAACGGTCGATGGAGGCCTGGCCCCGGCCTTTTATTTTAAGGGTCGTCAGACTTGGTCGTAGGGCGGCAAAGGTTTCGATGGCAGTGGAGTTGATGACACCAGGACCGATAATTGCCAGCACTTTGGCATCTTTTAGGGCCAGATTTTTGACACCGACGCCAGGAACGGCCGCAGTCCGGTAAGCACTGAGGAGATTGGCAGACATCAAGGCCAGTGGTGCGCTGGTATCCTTGTCGTTTAACATCATCATCAAAATCGAACGGGGCAGATTTTTATGGCGGTTTTCCACATTGGAACCGTACCATTTCATCCCGGCGACGTCAAACTTGCCGCCGACATAGGCTGGCATCGCCATAAAGCGACGGTCTGGGCCGTTCTTTGGCATATTGGGGAATTCGGGTTCTTCTGGGAAGGTAATCATACAACCGTGGGAGTTGCCATTGTCACCACCCATCCGGTAGTCACCCATATCGAGCAGCTTTAACAACTCTTCCATACAGTCAGTACAGGCCACAACATTGTTGACCCCCGCCTTAATCATATCGGCTTCATTTAAATACAAAAAATCAATTCCTGGTAATGTCATAATATAAACCTCCAAATAATTTTTATTTTTATGTTCTTGAATAAACAGGATGAATAAAGTTTTATTGTTTCAAATTCGGATAGCAGTGCCTTTTGTCAGGGATTTACGGTAATTTCCGGGAGAGATTCCCGTGAATTGTTTAAATTCCTTAAGCAGGTGGGACTGATCAAAATAACCCATGTCTGCGGCGATGGTTGAAATATGCTGATCTTTCCCCAGCGCCAGCAATACATTCTGAAAACGGATAATTTTTGAGAAGGTTTTTGGCGGCAAGCCAATCTCCTTATTAAAAAGCTGGTTGATATAACGGGGCGTATAGCCGACTTTTTGGCTTAATTCATTGACATTGATAATTCCGACGACTTTGGTGATCTCATCGACCATGCGATAACTGAAAGGACGAACGCCCGGGCTGTAATAGTTCTGATAATCGGGAATATAGGCAGCCAGAAACAACTCAATCTGTTCTTTAAAATCGTTGCTGCAGGTGATGCCTTCCATCATGGCCTGATCCTCGCAGATTTCCGGGAGTGGCACAGAGCTCTCAGTCAGGCTGCCAATCGGATAGCCCTTAGGTAAAAACGCTTTGCCAGGCAGAAAACGGATGCCAAAAATAGTATCGTTGAGATGAAAAACCGAAGCATATTCAATCGAGTGCATTTTTAAAACGGCGCCGTAGCAGGTTGCATCCAGATGATCCTGGCCGCAGCGGAAGACAATGTCGACGGTGCCATCAGGAACGATGGTGGCGGTTTCTAACATTTCCTGGGTAACCTGGAAGCGATAAAAGTGGGAGATGCCATAAGCCCGGTAGTCAAAGTACTCATAACCCTGGGCGTGCTTGACCATCAAGGGTTGTTTTGGGATGATGATACTTTCCTTTTCTTGTGGGGATGATGCATAAGAGCCATACCGTTGCAATAGATCAATCATAGCTAAAACCGCAAGCATACGCTTTCCTTTCTGAACAAAATGGATAATTGGCACGAACCGGCATAAAAAAACAAGGACGCCGAAATTTCGATTTCGACATCCTTGTCTGAGTAGTTGTTGGTTCACTGCTTATTATGTATACAATATACCATAGTTCGAAAGAAAAGAATAGTAAAAATCGGCACTAAATTACATTTGCAATCATAGTTAAGAAAATTCTAATTTTCGTATTGAGCCTAGTCCAGGCTTATTGTTTGGGTTGAAAGCGGTCGTATCGGAGGGCTGACAAATCGATAGTGGAGTGACCGTCAGCAATCATTTCGGCGACGTTGTAGCCCACCGCCGGAGCAATCCCAAAGCCGTGGCCAGAAAAAGCGCAGGCGATATACAAACCGGGCACTTCTGCCACCGGGCTGATCACAGGAACATGGTCGGCACAGTCATCCAGCCAGCCAGCCCAGGCCCGGACGATTTTGGCATCGGCAAGTGCAGGGAAGTATTTAATAATCCCCCGGCAGGTACAGGAGGCGCCGATGCTACTGGAAATGGGGCTGCCATTGTCTTTGTTGAGGTGTTCAAAACCAGAGGATCCACCAAAAACAAAGGAACCATGCTTGGACTGATGGCCGTAAAAATCGGCATCAGCTGTCCCCAGCATTTGCAGAAACATCGGCGGTTCGGCTTCGGTAACCAGACATTCCATTTTAAGCGGCATCATTGGCACATCGATGCCGACAGTCGCTAATATTTTGCGGCTGTCAAAACCGGCCGCCACCAGCACCTTGTCGGCTTCATAGATGGCATCCGGGGTGACAACCTGACGGATCACACCCTTAATTTTTCGCAGTTCGAAACAGGGTGCTTCGGTAATAAAGCGGACGCCCAATTCCCGGGCTTTTTTATAGTAACCGAGGGTTGCTGTCAGCGGATTGGCATGGCCGTCGGTGGGACACCAGCTGGCACAGGTAACTTCGTCGGAAAGGTAGGGATTAATGGCCCGAATTTCATCGCCGTTGATCATCCGGACATCCAACCCGCAGGCTACGGCCTTATCCGTTAAGCCCTGAAGAATTTTTTGATGGGCCTCCGTTTTCCCCAGTCGCAGATTACCTTTTTGGGTGTATTCCACATCCACACCCAGTTCTTCGGACAGTCCCGGCCAGAGGTTTTTAATCCCCCACATCGCCAGCGGCAGTTCCCGGGTATCCCGGCCGGACTGGCGGACACCGCCACCATTTCGGGACGAACCACCAATGCCAATATCCTTGCTGGCTTCAAGAACCGTCACCGACAGGCCTTTTTTAGCCAGGTAGTAGGCGGTGGCATTACCGATGATACCGGCGCCAATAATAATCACGTCAGTATGTTTAGACATGGGTCACCTCTTCATTTCCTAATACTTTCATTTCCACCGGTCGCATGGGTGATCGGCTGGTGGCCGGATCCAATTGATCGGGGATGACGCAAAGCTCCCGGGCAATCAGGTTTTTAACCAGCTTACCGCAGGTTTGGCCCTGACAAAGCCCCATCCCAGCCCGCAGGTAACGCCGGATTTCATTAACGGTAAACATTCCGTCGTGAATCGCCTGCCGAATTTCGCCTTTGGTGATTTCTTCGCAGCGGCAGATGATGATGGTGTCGTCAGCCTGGGAAACGAAGGAACCGATATTTTGTGAACGATCATTAATAGATTTCATAGTCGTTTCTCCTTTTCTTATTGTCCGGCCGCATGGGTTGCGGGTTTAAAAAACCGGGCGGTCATGGCTTGCGCTACCGGTACCTTGATGGTGACCAGGGTGGTGTGGTCAAAGGCCTTGGCACTGCGAACATCGATGATTTCGGCGGTACCCAGTGGTTGACCGCTGCGGCTCAGGGCTGTTCCCAGTTGGCCCTTTTGGGGCAGGGGTAAAAATTCATAGGGTAGGGTTATGCTGGCGTAGCCCGGAGCGTAGTCTTCATCAACCAGAAAGATGGCCTGACCGGAACAGGAAGCGATACACAGACCACAGCCGGTGCAGATGCTGTTCGCATCAATTCGGGGCAGGGCGGTGATTGTTTTACCAATTTTTATGCAACCCTTGGTACAGGCATCCTGACAGGGATTGCAGGGAATGTTCTGAGTACATTCGATCACCGGACGGATACCGGATTTTTTATCAGTTTGATCAGATCGATGAAAAAAGCGCTCAAGATCAGTATCATCAAGATAGCCTTTTTTAAGCAGACTCTGAGAAACCGCAATCCCTTCGTCGGTTTTGGCAAAGGTTTGGCCTTTGCTGCCGGGGGCGAACATGCCCTGGTGCAGGCTATCGAGGGCGATTTCCAGGTCAGCCAGACGCTTATCTTTATCCTGCTCACTGAGAAAGCCCAGATAAGCTGCGGCTGCCAGACCGGACATCCGGCCACCAATCATGGCTGAGCTGGCTTCTTCGATGCCAGAAACATCCCCAGCAGCAAAGAGACCGGGAATTGAGGTTTCGCCATTTTCAGAAACCAAGGGTACCTGACCGCCGCGCTGGGGATCATCAACCATATTGCAACCAGCCATTTTAAGTAGCTGCGACATTGGCGAGAGACCGACGGCCAGACAGATGGTATCCACATCAAAGTGTTTCTCGGTGCCGGGGATCGGAGTGAACGCTTCATCAACCTCGGCAATCGTCACGCCTGTGACGCAATCAGTCCCATCAGCTTTAGTAATGGTATGAGATAGATAAAAAGGCACCCCACAGCGGGCGATTTTGGCGGCGTGAACGCCATAGCCGCCTATCCTGGGAGCAGCATCCACCAGGGCGACGACTTCACAGCCAGCCTGCATCAGCTGGAAGCTGACCACCAGACCGACATTGCCGCTACCCAGCATCAGTACCCGTTGACCGGGCTTGATGCCGTAAAGATTCATCATCGTCTGGGCGGCTCCGGCACCAATCACCCCAGGTAGGGTCCAGCCATCAAAGGTGACCATGTTTTCCGCTGCCCCAGTAGCGATAATGATGGTATCGGCCTTGAAGTGCGTCATTGCTTCACCGATTTGAACCAGCACTTCTTTGTCCAGATAAATGCCTGCGACGGTGGCATTGAGAAATACTTCAACCCCGGATTCATCAGCCTCGGCGAGTAGTGTTTCACCAATTTTGTAACCGCGAATCTTGGCCTGGTGTTCTTTTGAACCGAAAAATTTATGGATTTGCTTAAATAATTGTCCGCCGGGTTTGGCATTTTCATCAAAAACGGCAACCTTCATGCCGCATCGGGCGGCTTCAATAGCCGCTGAGAGTCCGGCAGGACCGGCTCCCACGACGATTAAATCATAACGTTTCATCGCTTACCTCCAGTGCTGTGACCCCATCCTGGGTCTGAATCTGCATCCCGGAAACTAATGGGGTAATACAGGTGCGGATATTGGGCACACCATCAACGATCATGACACAGTCGGTGCAGCGGCCAATGGCACAAAAAATCCCCCGGGGCTCATGATTTTTCTGGGTGTAGCGGTGAGTCATCACGCCGGCGGCTTTCAGGGCGACGGCAATGGGTTCACCAGCATAACCTTCCATCGGCTTGCCATCCATATAAAAGGACACCAGCTGGCCTTTTTCAGGTTCGCCAAGAATGGGATGTTCGTTGATCCGGTTCATCACTCACACCCACCTTCATCGGAAATGATAATCGCCGTCATTTCAATCTCACATAGTTGGGTGGGGCGGTTGAGCTCCGTTGTTCCCACTGCGGTAAAAAGCGGCCGATACTCTTTAAAAAACTCCGAATAAGCCCGGCCAATTTCACCGCAATCGGACATCCGGGTAGCATAACACATGACTTTGACCACATCAGCTGGGGTTGCGCCAGCCTGTTCTAAGAGTTTAACGTGTTTTTCAAAAATGTATTTGGCCTGTGCATAGGGATCGCCTTCGCCGTAAACACTGCCGTCCGGCTGAACCGAGGTGGTGCCACCGATCATAATCAGATTGCCGATTTTTACCATCCGTGAATAGCCGACTTTTTCTTCTAAAGGTGCTCCTGATGAATAATTAATTCGTGACATGGTATTACTTCCTTTCGCAATGAATTCAAATAGATTTTTTGTCTTGCCTTCAAAAAATGACAAAGACGCCGAAGATTTTTTTCGACGTCTTTGTCTCGATTTTTCTGTGGTTTTTCTAGGTTGAACATAATATATCACAGCAAAACAAACAGAAATAGTAACAATCGGAACAATTTACAGCGATTTTCAGGGAAATAATTTGCAGTTCATTGGTGGTCTGTCGTCTGGCTCTGGCAAAAAGTTTAGTTGCCTTTTTATTTGATCTGTTATAGAATAAGTTCAATAAAATAATAACCGACATTAGATGAGTGCGATGAAGCCGTTAACGCGGCTTTGTTGCGCTCATTTTTGTCTTTTTTGAAAGGAACTGGAAGAAATAAATCGAGTAAATATTAAATGGATGTAAAAAATGTTTGGAGAAGAATCAACCCTTCAATTTTATGGTAACATCATGACAAAAGGTTTTAGGTCGGTCACACTACAAAAATATATCAACGAAGAAAGGACGAAAATGATATCGAGGATATCATAAGGAAAAGTGTATGAATCATAAGAGAGGTTTACTTGTTCGGATGCTAATGGGAATAGGAGTGCCAGTTGCGGTTATTTTCGCAGTTGTCGCCGGGATTGCCCTGTATGTGGTGGATCAGTCGATTGCTGAAATTAAGGTTAATGAATTATCAGCCCGGTCGGAGTCGGTTTCAAATCAAATCGAAACATATTTTACAAAATATCTGGAGGATGCCAGTCAATTGTCAGCAAGTCCGGAAATTCAGAGTCTGTTCAATCAGGTCACGCCGGGGGTGGGCATTACTTCAACAGCCAATTTTCCGGAAGTTAAGCAGCATTTGGAAAACGTTGCAGCGTCTGATCCCCAAAATATTCAGGTAGCCTGGATTGCTGACGTCGACTCCAGTCAATTTACCCAATCTGACGGAGTGGTGTCTGATCCATCCTATGACATTAATATTCGTCCCTGGTTTAAAGAACTGGTAGCGCAAAAAAAGGTTTTTATCTCGGAGCCATACGTGGATATCACAACCCAGAAGATCATTGTCAGTGTGGTTGCCCCGGTATTCAAACCGGGAACCCAGGAACTGGTGGGGGCCACCTGCGTGGATGTTTCCATTGACCGGATCAAAGAAATCATTGCTGAAAATAAAATTGGCGAAGACGGATTTTTTGTGGTTTCAACCAATAGCGGGATGGTTTTTGACCATCCCAATAAAGACTACAGCAATGGCATGCTCGCTGATACGGATATGTCAGAAAATATCATTGCGGCACTGATGGATAAGACCACCGGCCCGATCACCTATACAACAGGGGGCATCGAAAGCCAGGGGTATGTCACCGAAATCGGTAATACCGGTTGGGTACTGGCGACGGGGCTTCCAAGGTCAGAGTTTAGTGAAACCTTCTCAGGAATTCGGACAATGATGTTACTGATTTTTGGTCTGGGACTGATCGTGATCCTGGGAATCATTGTGGCTTCAACCCGGAATTTTATCCGACCGATTACCCGACTGGCGGCTGCGGCTGATCGTCTGGCGTTGGGAGATATCAATATTGATAAAACCATGGCTGAAGATGCCAAAGATGATGAAATCGGTGAGTTGACCCGATCCTTTGTGAACATGGCCGAGAACATCAAGGAACAGTCCGAAACCGCCCAAGCAATGGCCAAAGGCGATTTATCGATTAACATCCAGCCGAAATCCTCAGCAGATGTGCTGGGTAGCAGCATGGTTTCAATTAAAGAATCGATCGGCAACCTGGTTTCTGATACCATTATGCTCTCCGACGCAGCCATCCAGGGAGATTTCACCAGGCGGGCAAGGGTGGACAATCACTCCGGCGAGTATGCACAGGTGATTGCTGGTGTTAATCAGACCCTGGACACGGTTGTAGACAAGATGTTCTGGTATGAGGCAATCATCGATGGGATTCCCTTCCCGGTACATGTGACCGACAATGATATGAAATGGACCTTTATGAATCATGCGTTTGAAGAGCAGATGATTCGGATGGGCGTAATCCCTGACCGACTTTCTGCCTGTGGGATGGATTGTTTTAATGCCGGAACCAGTATTTGTCAGTCTCAAGGCTGTGGAATCCGGCAACTGGTGGATCAGAGCGACTCCGAAAGCTATTCTGAATGGGTTGGTCGCAGCAATAAACAGGCGACTGCCTACTTAAAAAACAAAAATGGTGAGAACATTGGTTTTATCGAAGTGATCACGGATATCACACCGATGATTCGCGTCAGTGACTATACCAAAGCGGAAGTCACCCGTCTTGGTGCCAATCTGATGCGATTGGCCGAAGGTGATCTTGATTTTGATATGAATTGTATCGCCGCTGATGAATATACCAAAGAAGTCAGCGCTCAGTTTAGTGAGATCAATAACAGCCTGATGTTGGTTAAGGAATCCATTGGTACCCTTATTGATGATGCCAATATGATTACCAATGCTGTCATTGATGGAAATCTTCAGGCCAGAGCCGATGCCACCACCTTCCAGGGCGCATGGCGGGAAGTGGTTGGCGGCATGAATGCCATTCTCGAAGAATTGAACAAACCCTTGGGCGAAGTGAGAGACATCATGTCAGCAATTTCCAATGGAAATCTGCGGGTTCGAATCAGTGGTGATTATCGTGGCGATGTGGCCTTACTAAAGCAGAGTGTCAATTCCACGGCCACACTACTGGAGGAGGTTGTTGGCGAAATCACTGAGAAGATCGAACAATTGTCGCTGGGAAATCTGGATATTGCAAATGCGCAAGCCTTCCGAGGCGATTTTGTAACCATTTCCAATGCCCTTAATGTGATTATCGATTCACTCAATGCGGTCATGGGTGACATAAACATCGCCGCTGACCAGGTCAATGTTGGCGCCAATCAGGTGTCTGACAGCAGTCAGGCATTGGCTCAGGGCTCCACCGAACAGGCCAGCTCGATACAGGAACTGACGGCTTCAATTGCTGAAATTGCTGATCAGACCAAGAATAACGCCGTGGATGCCAACAAGGCCAGAGAATTGGCTGCTGATGTGATGGGCAATGCTGAAAAAGGCAATCAACAGATGACCGAGATGCAGCGTTCAATGGTGGAAATCAATAAATCGTCTGAGGATATTTCTAAAATTATCAAAGTTATAGATGACATTGCGTTTCAGACCAATATCCTGGCCCTTAACGCCGCCGTCGAGGCTGCCCGGGCTGGCCAGCATGGCAAGGGTTTTGCGGTGGTAGCCGAAGAAGTTCGAACCCTGGCCGCCAGAAGTGCCGAAGCTGCCAAAGAGACGACCATTCTGATAGAAAGTTCAATTAGTAATGTCCAGGAGGGCACCAAAATAGCCAATGATACCGCTGGAGCACTGGACGAAATCGTCACCGGCATCGGCAAGGTTACCAGCTTAATTGGGAATATTGCTGGTGCTTCCAATGAACAGGCCACAGGTATTGCCCAAATTAACACCGGGGTTGAACAGATTGCTCAGGTTGTTTCGCAGAATTCGGCTACCGCCGAACAAAGTGCGGCTGCCAGTCAGGAGCTTTCCGGACAATCCGTGTTACTGAAACAGATGATTGATCAATTTAAAATCAGGAAGGTTTAGCAAAAAAGTCATAGCGTCAATTGAATAATAAATCCTTAGAGACCACCTGGAAAAAGGTGGTCTCTGTAATTGTAAAACCGATTGCGCTGTGATAAACTGAGTCTATAACAACTGCAAGAGCAGTACGCGGCTAAGGAGAAAATGGTGAAGATAATATGTTTTGGTGACAGCCTGACCTTTGGCTATCAGGTGTCCCGGGAAGATAAATGGCATGTGATCGCAGCAACAAAGACGGGAA
This sequence comes from Acetobacterium sp. UBA5834, assembly GCF_002435675.1. Taxonomy (NCBI): domain Bacteria; kingdom Bacillati; phylum Bacillota; class Clostridia; order Eubacteriales; family Eubacteriaceae; genus Acetobacterium; species Acetobacterium sp. UBA5834. The sequence continues at coordinate 92,887 of NZ_DJGY01000029.1, forward strand.
TTCAACTGGTCAATCGGGGCGTCAGTGGCGATACCACCGTCGGAATGCTAAAACGGATTCAACGACAGGTATTTCAGGCAAAACCCGATGGGATGATCCTGATGGCTGGCTATAACGATATCTTTTTTAACCGCAGCTGGGAACAGGCGGCTGAGAATTTGGCCGCCATGGTTGATCAGTCCAGAGCGAAGGGGATTCAGGTTTTTGTGGCGATACCACCACCGATTCATCTGCCAGTAACCTTTAAAGAAGGCGGGGAGATGGTTGACTTTGAAAAAGCTGCGGTGATGATCGCAGACTATTGTCAGTGGTTGCGGGATTATACCACCTCGTCCCAACTTTTCACCCTGGATTTCAGTGCTGCTGGCGACTGGCGTGACAACGATCTGTATCTGGATGGAATTCACCAGAGTCCGGCCGGGCACCGTCTCATGGCGGATCAGGTCATTGATTTTTTAGATAAAACAGGCATCGCAAAATAAATACGGAACAAGGAGAGCAATATGCTGGGTGCGATTATTGGGGACATTGTCGGTTCCCGTTTTGAATTTAATAATCATCGGAGCAAGGACTTTGACCTGTTTACCAGAGCCTGTGAGGTTACTGACGATAGCATCATGACGTTGGCGGTTGCCAAAGCGATCATGGAAGCAGGTCAAGCTGGCTGTTTGCCTCTGGATAATGGGCTGGGAAATCGCGAATACTATCAGTGGGTAGAACGCTTAAGCCGACAATGGATGCAGAAAATTGGTCAGAAATACCCTCATTGTGGTTATGGTGGTCGATTTGGGCAATGGGTTTTTTGTGATAATCCCCAGCCCTACAACAGTTACGGCAATGGCGCCGCCATGCGGATCAGTCCGGCGGCCTTTGCGGCGCGATCCGAAACCGAAGCCCGGATACTTGCGGAAGTAATTACCCGGGTTACCCATAATCATCCGGAAGGTTTAAAAGGTGCGGAAGCGACTGTTTTAGCCATTTACATGGCCCGCAATGGAGCCAGCAAAGCAGCCATTCGGGAACGGATTGATGGTTATTTCTATCACTGGAATTTTACCATTGATGAAATTCGGGACAGCTACCAGTTTAATGAAACCTGTCAGGAAACGGTGCCTCAGGCCATTCAGGCTTTTTTGGAATCCGCATCCTTTGAGGATGCCATCCGGACAGCCATTTCGGTGGGGGGAGATAGCGACACCCTGGCTGCGATCACCGGGGCCATTGCAGAAGCATATTATGGGGTGCCCCATGCGCTTAAAGAAAAGGCTCTTACCTATTTGGATGCAGAGCTTTGTCAGATTTATGATGAGTGGCAAGCTTATCTTAAAACCGGACCCCGACAGATGATAATCCGGGAAGCAACCGAAGCGGAGCGGACGCTATTATTCAAAGAAGCCTACCGGGTCTGGCATAAAAATAGAACCCTGGCAGAGTACATTCATGACAACGCTAAAGAAGATGCTTTTGGAAAACGCTATGTCATCGATCGTGAGGGTGATCTGGTCAGTTCATTGATTGTTCTGACGCTGGAACCCGTGCTGGGGATTTCTACCTATGGCCTAGGTTCGGTGTTGACACCCGAGCCGCACACCAGTAAGGGCTATGCCGGGATTCTGCTAAAAAGATGTATTCAACAGCTTGAAAAAGACGGTGAGGTGTTCATCTTCCTCTTTTCAGATATCAATCCTGATTTTTATAAAAAAATGGGATTCCGACTACTCCCGGAACATCTCCAGAAAAGCCTTACAAGCCCCTGCATGGTCAAGTGCGGTGAGGCAAGCTGGGAGCAACTAAAGGACGTTTCGGTAGCACTGCTTCCAGATTACTTTTGACGGTACGGTTCAGTACGCAAAATCACAATCGAGGTTATTGCAAAACTGGGCGTAAAACAATGCAGTGTTCGATGTTTTTTCATTACGCAATTACCTAAAGTCACAATCACAAGGGAGGGTACGATGAAATTCAACAGAAAAACGGCGGGTAAAGGCATTATTATTCTGAATCTGTTTACAATTGCGGTATTTTTACTCGTCATTCTCAAAATTCTACCTTATGAATCAATCAGCGGCGGTCAGCTGGATAGCTATGAAGCGGCGGTTCGCACGGCGACTACCAGCATTGTCATGATAATCTATGGCATTCCGGTAGTTGCGGCCGCTTCCGGGCTGGTTCGGGTCAAAGCTTATAAAAAATTTTATATCGGCTGGTTGATTTTTGCTCTGATCTTAATGGCAGTACTCTTTTTTGAAGCGTCGATCATCGGCGTGATTGTGGTAAGCTTTGGCTTACCGTTAATTGCTGTAGCTGCAGGGGTGATTGAATATCGGCAGTTTAATTTGGCTTCAAAAATATATCTCTGGCTGTCTTTTTTCTTTGCTTGTTTAAATACTCTGGGTAATCTATTCGTAAGCACCTGGTTTGAAAAAATCATTATGGGTCTGGTCACCCTGATTCAGGCGATGCTTTATTTTTATCTGGCCCGAAGTAACCCAAAACGCAAGCATCGAAAAGGGTAGTGAACTGTAATTACCGGTAAAATCAAATCGTTGAATCAATTGTCAGTTGATTAGTAAGTTCGTTGGTCAGAAGATCACAGTTGGGAACAGCAGCAATCAAAATACCGAAAAGAAAAAATGCAGTAGTTGTCGTTACGGCCGAGGTAACGGCAACTATTTTTTATATAAATTTAATTAATATTATAGTTTGCAAAAAAATAGTAAAGAAGAGTATTATTAATAATATATACGAATAAAACAGAATTAATAGGAAATATATTGACATTGAAATCGTAAAATTATACAATGATATAAATTTAACCGGTTAAGTTACAAAATAATTAAACGCATTCAATTAGATTTTAAAGATGAATTACCAACTGAGGTAGTAGTTTTTATACGAGTATTTCGTAAACTCGGCACCATGATGACGACACTCAGGTAGGTTTGTTTGCTGTGAAAACGTTTATTACCCTTCTTATCATCATGATCTTCGCAAGAAAGCTAATCGTTTGGCGCATCACTCAACATCCCGAACCGGGAAAAATTAATGACAATAAAATTTATTAGAAACTGGAGGCAAAATAACAATGAATAAAATACCATTTGATTCGAAAGAACTGCAGGTTGTTGCAGAAATACCAAATTTCTTTGGTACCACAGACCCCGTTTACAATTCGCCAGTATCGATGAAAGAAAATTACTTACGAACCATGAAAAAAGAACCGGTCTGGGAAAGTCTGGGAAACGAGTCGGCCTTGTTTTGTCCCAGTGTGATCCCGGATAATATTGCCAGAGCCTTTGTATTTGAAGCGAATATGATGCCGCCTCAGGATGGTATTGACATGTTCGGGATACCATGGGAATATGTTCCTGATGCCCAGGGTTCCATGGTGAGACCCGGCAATCATATTTTAAGCGATGCCAACGACTGGAAAGAAGTATTACAGTTTCCCGACATTGATAGCTGGGATTGGGAAGGCAGTGCCAAAGCTAACAATGGTACTTTTTTGAATGGCAACGGGTTTGTACTGGCATGGCAGATTAACGGATGGTGGTTTGAACGACTTATTTCGTTTATGGGATTTGAAAGAGCGGCAGAAGCTCTGATTGATGAAGATCAGACAGAGGCCGTCAAAGAGATTTTTGAGGCGACCACTGATCTGGCGTGTCGCATTGTGGATAAATTTGTAGAATATTATGATCACATTGATGGTTTTACCGTACATGATGATTGGGGGTCACAACGATCGCCGTTTTTTTCTGAAGCAACCGCTCAGGAAATGATTGTTCCTTACATGAGAAAACTGACTGACCATATTCATGCGAAAGGACTGTGGGCTGATCTTCATAGCTGTGGTCATATCGAATCCCGCATTCAGTGTATTCTCGATGCCGGATGGGACTCATGGAGTCCACAAAACATGAATGATACCCTACAGCTTTTTGAAAAGTATGGTGATCGGATATGTTTAGGAATGATACCAGAAATTTTTGATCCAGCCACAACCAGCGAGGATAAACAGCGGGAATATGCAAGAACATTTGCAGACAAAGTATGTATACCGGGTAAATCCTCGTTTATCAGTGTTTATGCAGTTTTGGGTGGGATCATGACACCAACGTTTAGAGAAGAATTATATAAACATTCTCGAATTCTTTATAGCAACTAAATGGGATCATGCTCCTTCTACAGTGTGGTGATTAAATTATTAATCATAACGCTGTGGAAGGAGTATTTTTATTTTAGAAATGGATATCTAAAGGATTCTTTGTAAAACACATACTTGAAATGATAGATAATGATTTGAAAAATGAAATCATCTTATCGTTGACAGGCTCAGGTTATTGTGTTAATATAGTTGCCAATTCAACAGTTGCAACGACAACAGATTAAATATCTGAGTGAGGTAATCAATGTTAATGAACAATCTTTCGATCATCGTGCGTCATAGCAAGGTGTTTTGTGAACGGCGCTTGCATAATTCTGGGGTGGGTTTTCCTGAACAGGTAATTCTGATGTATTTAGCTTCAAACAATGGGGTTAATCAGGATGCCATTGCCCAGCATTTTATGCTGGATAAAGGCGCAATCGCCAAAACTTTGCGAAAACTGGAGGAGAAAGGCCTGATTGAGCGCCATCAGAATCCTGAGAATAAACGGGAAAACCTGATATCGATTGCCCCGGCGGGGCAAAGTATCCTGGGAGAAATGGGAGCAGCACTGGAGGAGTGGAATCAGTCTTTTTTTGAAGGCTTAAGTGATGAAGAAATTCAACAATATCGCAGGATCACAAAAAAAATCGCTGACAATGTGGCCAGGATTAATGAAAAAGACTCGATCGACCACCAGTAAAAAAGGAAGGACTGCAAATCAAATGACAAATCAGAATAAAAAAATCAGCTACGGCATGGTCATGGTCGTATATCTTTTGGGGATTTTTATGGGCGCCCTGGATACCGGCATTGTTACCCCGGCCAGAACGGTGATTCAAACCAACTTAATGGTCGACGATAAAACCGGAATCTGGATGATAACGATATATACACTGGCTTATGCGGCCAGTATCCCGGTAATGGGCAAGCTGGCTGACCGTTTTGGCAGAAAATACATTTATCTTCTCAGTATCTTGCTTTTTGGTCTGGGTTCATTATTTTGTGGTTTAGCTCAGAATTTCGCCAGTTTTCCGATGCTGCTGGTGGCGAGAGCAGTTCAGGCCATCGGTGGTGGTGGCATCGTCCCGGTGGCAACTGCCGAATTTGGCACCACCTTTCCCAAAGAGAAGCGGGGCATGGCCTTAGGTTTGGTTGGTGGCGTTTATGGGATTGCCAATATATTTGGTGCATCCGCTGGCAGTGCCATTCTGGATTTGGCTGGAACTACCAACTGGCAGTATATTTTTTATATTAATGTACCGATTACGATTTTTATTTTGGCGGCAGGACTCATTTGTCTGCCAAATACCCGGATTGAAAATGTCAAAAAAATCGATATCGGCGGAATCACCATCGTCACCATCATGGTTCTCTGTGTCCTTTATGGTTTGAAGAACATCGATTTCTTTGATTTTGCCAATACCTTTCTCAGCACGGCAGTCTATCCATTCTTGATCATTTTTATGCTGTTGCTGCCGATTTTTATTCTGGTGGAGAAAAAAGCTGAAGATCCGGTCATCAACTTAGCCTATTTTAAAAACAGCAATATTCTGATCACCCTGGTCTTGTCATTTATCACCGGGATGGTTATCATGGGGATGATTTTTGTTCCCCAGTTTTGTGAAAATGCGATGAAAACACCAGCTGGAAAAGGTGGTTACTATGTCATTATTCTCGGTCTTTTTGCTGGCGTCGGGGCTCCGTTCTCGGGCAAGCTTATCGATAAATTTGGAGTAAAAATAACCCTCGGATTTGGTTTTCTGGTTTCATGTATCGGTTCACTTTTTTTGATTTTTGTGACAACTAATTATCCCAGTATCCTGACGGTGGTGGTCAGTCTGATTTTGATGGGGTTGGGGATTGGCTTTACCATGGGAACCCCGATTAACTATATGATGCTGGACAACACCGAAGCGGCGGAGGCCAATTCGGCGCTGGCCACAGTCTCATTGATCCGATCGATTGGAACGGCAGTGGCCCCGGCGATTATGGTCGGTTTTATTGCCCATGCCGGGTTGTCGGTGCAGTCAAACGTCATGAATCTATTGCCAACGGAGGTGAGCGTACCAACCTTACCCTATGCTCAGGAGCTAACAGATGAATTTAATCAGCTAAAAAGCAACGAAAATATTGGTGATCAGCTGGCGACTGTAAGCTTGCCGGATTTAACGGCCAAGCAAACGATTGAAATCAATATGAATGAAAACAGTGGTAACGATATTCCTGAGGAGCTGGTGGCCCTGATGAAGGAGTCGGACGTCACCACCATTACCGAAAACAGCAAAACCTTTGCAGCCCGGATGTTTGCAATTATGATGCCGGATACCATTGCCGAGATTAATAGCGGCATCGACAATGGCATCAATGGGCTTAATACCGGGATTACTCAACTGGATGGCAACATTGCCGAACTGCGAACTGGTTATGATGGCATTAGCGCTGGCATCGATGGCATGGAAGCGGCGCTTGCGGCCCAGCAAGAGGCCCTTCACCAGCTCGAAAGTCTGCGTGTGACGATGGCAGAAATGATGGCCGCAGCAGCGGCGCAAATGGCAGTGTCGACACCAGCCGGGATGCCACCAGGAGTGGCCGGTCCGCCACCAGCAGCAACCATGAGTGCAGCTCCGATGGATGTGGTCAGCATGATTCCGGAAAGTGTACGCAACCAGCTACCGCAAACTGTACTGGATGAGCTCAGCGACGTAAAAACCATTGACGATCTTGATGGCAAGATCTGGGTGTTGGAGAGCGCCATTGCGAGCTTGTCAGAGCAACGCGATTCGGCTCAGGCAAATCAGGCTCAGATGGGAATAGCCATTGATGCGATGGCGGATGTAAAAAACCAGTTAACGACCATGGTAAATCAGATGACAATCATGAAGAACGCCGTGCCGGAAGCCTTTGAAAGTTCTAAGAATGATTATCTGGCAGCGATTGACAGCAAAAAAACGGAGCTTGAAAATGAGTTTCAGAAAACCCTCAATTATGGCTTCAAACAGGTGTACTGGACCGTTGCCATTGCTTCGGTGCTGGCATTGATGCTACTGGGATTTTATCAAAAAAAGTCGATGCCTGAGGAAGTTCAATGGGAATCCGTTGTTGAACTTTAAAATTTTTCAGAAAATATTTTAGAGATGAGAACAATATTTTCAACTATGGAATAATAAAGACGATTATGTTATACTTATAAAGTTAGAATCTAAGGATAAATATCAACACTTCCTGATCGCAACACACATCTGGAAGTGTTTTTAATTGCGAAAAAAAGAAATGGAGAATGAATGAGTATTTTAAATGTCGAGAATCTTTCTCATGGATTTGGCGACCGGGCGATTTTTAATCAGGTCTCGTTCCGGTTGTTAAAGGGAGAGCACATCGGTTTGATTGGGCCAAACGGCGAAGGCAAGTCAACCTTCATGAATATTGTTACGAATCGGCTGATGCCGGATGAGGGCAAGGTGGAATGGGCCAAAAATGTCCGGATTGGATACCTCGATCAACATGCCGTGTTACAGCCGGGGATGACCGTTCGGGATGTGTTGACCTCAGCTTTCGATTTTCTGCTGGAGATTGAAAGCCGGATCGGTTTGCTTTATGAAAAAATGGCGGAAGACAGCCCCGAAGAAGTGGAAAAAAGTCTGGAAGAGGTGGGTGATCTTCAGGACTTACTGGAATTTCATGACTTTTATCTGGTTGATTCCAAGGTGGAAGAAGTGGGAAATGCTCTGGGTCTTAACGATATTGGCATGGACAAGGATATCACTGAGCTCAGTGGCGGTCAGCGTACTAAGGTACTGTTAGGTAAGCTGTTGCTGGAAAAACCGGATATTCTGTTATTGGATGAGCCGACAAATTACCTCGATGAACAGCACATTGAATGGTTAAAGCGTTATCTTAATGAGTATGAAAATGCCTTTATTCTGATTTCTCACGATCTGCCCTTCGTTGATTCAGTTATTAATCTGATTTATCATATGGATAATCAGAAGCTGACCCGCTATGTAGGAAATTATGCCAAATTCCAGGAAGTGCTGGAAGCAAAAAAAGCCCAGGAACAGGCCGCTTACAATAAACAGCAAAATGAAATTGCTGAGCTTAAAGAATTTGTCGCTCGAAACAAAGCCCGGGTGGCCACCCGGAACATGGCCATGTCACGTCAGAAAAAACTGGATAAGATGGATATCATTGAGCTGGCCTCGGAAAAGCCAAAACCCCGCTTCCATTTTAAAGAAGCCGGAGCTACTGGCCGCCGGGTGTTTGAAACTGAAGATCTGGTTATCGGTTATGATGAACCACTGTCCAAGCCTCTGAATCTGGTGATGGAGCGGAAACAGAAAATCGTCTTAAAGGGTACTAACGGCATCGGTAAAACGACGCTGTTAAAAAGCATTCTGGGCTTGATTCCTCCAGTTGCCGGAACCGTTGAACAGGGTGAAAAACTGAAAATTGGCTATTTTGAACAGGAAATGGATCAGGACATCCGCACCAGCTGCATTGAAGAGGTCTGGAACGAGTTTCCGTCGCTGAATCAGAACGAAGTGCGTTCAGCCCTGGCCCAATGTGGTCTGACCCGTAAGCATATCGAAAGCATGGTCAAGGTCTTAAGTGGTGGCGAACAGGCCAAGGTTCGCCTCTGTAAACTGATTAACCGGGAAACCAATATCCTGGTATTGGATGAGCCCACCAATCATCTTGATGCCGATGCCAAGGCCGAGTTGCAGCGGGCACTAGCAGCTTATAACGGCGGGATTCTGATGGTTTGTCATGAACCGGAATTCTATCAGAGCTTTGTCAATGAAGTCTGGGATTGTTCCCAGTGGACCACCAAAACAATTTAATTTAAAAGAAAATTAATTTTTTAAATCTCTGTGTAATAAGATTGACAATAGCCGAATGGTCATTTACTATTAAAACAGTCTGGAGGAGGTGGCACTTGCGAAAAAGAGATGATGAAAAAGAGAAAAGCATTAAGGCGGCGGTCGTAAAACTCACGTTAGAGGAGGGGTTTCATGGGACGTCGATTTCGAAAATTGCCAAGGCAGCCGGAGTTTCACCAGCGACGGTCTATACTTATTTTGACAGCAAGGAAATAATGCTTCAGGTGATTTACCGGGAATATGCCGAAGAAATCTGTCGCTTTGTCTTAAGTCGGGTTCATTATGGAATGAGCAATCATCAACTCATTGAAGGACTAATTGGAAGCTATTATGCCTATATTGAGGCCAATCAGGAAATTTTCAGTTTTGTTGACCAGTTTTCCAATTCACCATCATTAGTGGGGAGTTGTTCAGAAATCGATGGTTACACAAAAATTAAGCAGTTGGTTGCCGACTTGAAGCATCGGGAAATTATAAAAGATTATCACCATGAAAATATTTTGGCGATGATTGTCCAGCCAGTCAAGGCGATTGCAGCAAATAATAATATAACCAGAACGGAACGATCCGAACTGTTACAGGAAATGATTGAAATGATCAAGAGTACCTTATTAGTAAACGAAAAATAAAAAAGAAGCGTGATTGTTAACAATACTACAATAACAATTGCGCTATTTCTTAAAAATTAATTAAATGATCAATCATTTAAAAATAAAGAAAGCAGGTCAAACGAAAGTGAAGTTTCAGGGAAATACGAAAAATGATCGCATCAGTTTAATCGTCAAAAGGTCGTTGATGACAATCAGATTAATGGAGGCTGAACGTTGAAATATCTTAAAAAACAAGGCATTTTTTTGATTGTTTTTACGATTATTGCCGGATTAATTGTTTTTAGCACCGTGAAAAATGAACCTCAAAGCATGAGTTATTCAGAGTTATTGACAGAAATTCAAGCGGGCAATGTCGGTAGTATTGTATTAGAAGGGGAGATGGCTAAAGTTCAGCTCAATGCAGCTGTAGATGAAAACAGCGGCGTCACTACTTATGAGGTCGTTGTTCCACCGGACATCACTTCAGCTTCCGAACGCTTTACCCAGGCATTGGATGCACAACTGATCCAGTCATTTAGTATTTCAAAGCCAATGGAAATCCCTTGGTGGTTTTCAGCCGTGACGACCATTGGCTTGGTACTTCTGATGGTAATCTGGTTCGGGGTAAATCAGCGGCAGCAAGGTGGAATGGGTGGCAATCGGGTGACAGCAATGGGAAAGAGTCGGGCTAAATTGCTTGAGGATGATCATAAAAACGTCAATTTTACTTGTGTTGCTGGCGCTGATGAAGTCAAGGAAGAATTGGAGGAAATTGTGGAATTTCTTAAGGCTCCGGAACGATTTGTTGATTTGGGAGCCAGAATTCCCAAAGGAGTGTTGCTAATCGGACCGCCGGGTACCGGTAAAACGCTTTTGGCAAAAGCCATATCTGGGGAAGCCAAGGTACCGTTTTTTAGTATCAGTGGTTCAGATTTTGTCGAAATTTATGTCGGCGTTGGGGCATCCCGGGTTCGTGATCTGTTTGCACAGGCAAAAAAACATGCACCCTGTATTGTCTTCATAGACGAAATTGATGCAGTTGGCAGGCAGCGTGGGGCTAACGTCGGTGGCGGAAATGATGAGCGTGAGCAGACCTTAAATCAGTTGCTGGTCGAAATGGATGGTTTTGGCATCAACGAAGGGGTGGTTATCCTGGCGGCTACCAACCGACCGGATGTACTTGATCCGGCGCTTTTGCGACCCGGCCGATTTGATCGGCGGGTAACAGTTGGCTTACCGGATATTAACGGCAGAGAACAGATTCTCAATGTCCATGCTAAAGGTAAACCGCTGGCAGAAGATGTGAAGTTGGGTGAAGTGGCCAGACTGACTCCGGGCTTTACCGGTGCTGATCTGGAAAACCTGCTCAATGAAGCGGCCTTGTTAACTGCCAGAGGTCACCAAAAAAAGATTGGCAATGAGGCCATTAAGGAAGCGGCTTTCAAGGTGATGATGGGGCCGGAAAAGAAAAGCCATGTGATGAGTGACCGTGACAAAAAAGTAACGGCTTATCACGAGGCAGGGCATGCCATTGCCATCAAGCTGGTTTCTTCAAGTCGAAATGTTGATCGGGTTACAATTATTCCATCGGGAATGGCTGGTGGCTATACCGCCAGCAGACCAACGGAAGATCAGAGCTATCACACCAAGTCGCAACTGCTCGAGGAAATTATCATCGCTTTAGGTGGTCGTGCTGCGGAAGAAATTGTTCTGAATGAGATCAGCACCGGTGCGTCTAATGATTTGAAACGGGTGAATCAGATTGCGCGGAATATGATAACCAAATATGGGATGAGTGAAAAGCTAACCAATATGATTTTTGAAAATGATGGGGCCTATGATGGCCAGGATTATGGCTCAAAAAATTGCAGCAATGAGATAGCCAGCATTATTGACACTGAAGTCAAAGAGATTATTGATCACGCTTATCAGCGAACCCTGATGCTGCTTAATGAAAATATTACCAAGCTAAACCGGCTGGGTGAAGTGCTGCTTGAGAAAGAAAAAGTTGATGGTCCGGAATTTGAGTCGATTTTCCAGGCGGCCTAGATAAAATTATGCGTCGAAAGACCTTGTCTGACAGTTGTGTCCGGCAGGGTCTTGTTATTTTTGCAGTAATTTAAGCCAAAACAGCTCATTAAGACGGTTTAGCGTTATGCCGAAAAAATTAAATTTTACTTATCCCACAACTTAAAACCCCAGTTATAATCTGAAGCGTGATTATAACTGGGGTAAATTTTTTTAAACAAACCAGGCCAGATTCATAAACTACGCTTTAATAGCCCACCGCAATTTTGCTGAACGGGCGCGGCTATTGGTATTGCACTCTACAGCAGATGGTCGAATTGGACCGGGAGCGACTTCACGATAGATCCCTTCACGAAAAAGACGTTGAAAGGATTTTTTAACGAGGCGATCTTCGCCGGAATGAAAAGCAAGAATGGCCACCCGTCCACCTGGTGCCAGCACCGAAGGAAGTTTTTCTAAAAATTCATATAATACTTCATATTCATCATTAACATCAATCCGTAAGGCTTGAAAGCAGCGTTGACAGGACTTTTTTATGGCATCTTTGCTGTTACTACCGGGAATGAACTTCACGGCATCTTTGATAATTTCCTGGAGTTGAGTTGTTGTTCTGATGTCGATGCCTTTGTTCCGTTGGGAAATAACAGCTTGTGCGATTGCTGCGGCATTGGGTTCGTCAGCGTTTTCAATAAACATACCTTCCAGTTCATATTCAGAAATGGTTTTTAGTCGATCGGCGGCAGAAATACCTTTTTCAGGATTCAGGCGTAGATCCAGCGGCCCTTCGAACTTAAATGAAAAGCCTCGTTCCGGATTATCGATTTGCATCGATGAAACCCCTAAATCGGCCAAAACAAAATCTATGGGCCCTGATTCTAAAGCAATTTGATCAATACCGGAGAAATTCATTTGCCGGACGGTTAGAAGCTCGGAACCGTAACCCAGGTCTTCCAGACGCTTTTGGGTGCGGGGCAATTCAATGGGATCCACATCCAGGGCATATAAATGTCCCTTACCACCTAAACATCTAAGCATTGCCTGGGTATGACCGCCAAAACCAAGGGTTGCATCCAATCCCGTTTGACCGGGAGTAATTTGTAGGAAATCCAATATTTCATCAACACAAATGGAGCGATGCATTCCAGCCGGGGTGCTGCCCTTTTGCATTACTTTTTCGATTGTATCTGCGTATTTCTCGGGCTGCAGCTCTTTATACTTATCTCTATATGCTTTTGGGTGTGTACCTTTATAGCGCGGTCGTCGCTGATGTTTCGGTTCTTGACTATCCATGGAGTACTCCTAAAATCATTAATTTAAAAACTTTGATCGTGTAAACGGTGGCTCCAACGAATATACGTTTTCTTCATCGTCGGGAGTCTGAGGGATTTCTGGTCGGATATGATACAGTTTCCGAATCAGGTCGTTATAAACCCATTCCAGATTATCCAGAGCTTCCAACAGGGTTAGCGTATCGGCGATGATCTCCGTTGCCTCGCAATATTCCGGGACTTTTGAAAGTCGATCATATTCTTTTTTACTGATGCCGCCACTTACTTTAATTGTTTGAGATTCAGCTTTTTGGGCGGCATACATTTTAATTCCTTTTGCAAAGCTCTCTTGAGAAAGACCGTCGAGGTCTTTACAGAGTTTACGGATTTTTTCTAGCATTTGTTCTGGGATCATAAGGCGCCTCGTTTCGTTTTTTTAATGATACCCATCTTTACAGTAAACGTCAAGGATAAAACGTTGTGATTTTGGCGCAGATCCGAGCAAAGTTGATTTATTTGGGTAGGAATGATCATATGGCTATTAAACTGATAGTTAACAGCTATCGATCGGCAACGTTTACACACAATTAAAATAAATATATCTTAAACATGTAAATATTTACATGATTTTATTGACATCAGCAAAAGATCATGTTAAAATTTTATCAAATTGACCGCTTATTGTTGACGGAACCAACGAAAAATTAAAGGAGAACTGACAATGCAACGAAAATATCCAAATCTTTGTAAACCAATTAAAATTGGTAATGTAACTTTCAGAAACAGAATGTTTGGCGCACCCATGGGAGGCACTGATATAACTGCCGATTGTACCATTGGACCTAAATCAAAAGCTTTTTTTGAACTGCGGGCTAAAGGTGGTGCTGCCACCGTCACCGTCAGCGAATGCGTGGTACATCCTGAAACCGAAGGATCCCATATGTATCATCTTGATCTGCAAACGGTTGATTCACTGGCCAGCTTTACTTATACAGCTGACGCAATCCGCCGTCATGGGGCCATTCCCAGTGTCGAATTATCTCATTCTGGACAGTACGCTGGCACCTATCTGACTGACAAGGATAAAAAAGGCGGCATGGCCCAATGGGGACCCAGCGCCGGAACCCGTCCAGATGGCAAACCGGTTAAAGAACTGACCCAGGAACTGATTGATGATATTGTTGCCGCTTACGGACGGGTGGCCGGATTGGCTAAACGGGCCGGGTTTGAAATGATCATGGTTCACGGTGGTCACGGCTGGTTACTGAACCAGTTTCTGTCACCATTTTTCAATCATCGTACCGATAAATATGGCGGCCCGCTGGAAAACCGGGCCCGTTTGGCTCTCGAAGTGCTGGACAGTGTCCGGGCGGCAGTTGGCCCCGGTTTCCCAATCGAATTTCGCATGAGCGGCTCAGAATTCTTTGAAGGTGGCTACACCCTGGAAGATGGGGTGGAAATTGCCAAGATGGTCGAATCAAAGGTTGATTTACTGCACATAACCGCTGGCACCTATCAAACCGGCTTTGGCCTGACCCATCCATCGATGTTTGAACCCCATGGCCGAAATGTTTATCTGGCTGCTGAAATCAAAAAACACGTCTCGGTTCCGGTAGCAACCCTGGGAGGACTGAATGACCCAGCGATGATGGAAGAAATTATCGCCTCCGGTCAGGCTGATATCGTTGAAATGGCTCGGGCACTGCTGGCAGATCCCTTCCTGCCAAGAAAAGTTATGAGCAATCAGGATGCGGATATTATTAAATGTCTCCGATGCTTCACCTGTATGGCAGAACGGGCCGTGACATCGACTCGACGTTGTACCGTTAATCCTCTAATTGGTCGGGAAATGGATGGGACGGAAATTATTCCCACCGCCAATCCGGTAAAAGTATTGGTCGCCGGTGGTGGACCAGCCGGACTGGAAGCAGCGCTAACGGCAGCTAAACGTGGCCACCAGGTTATTCTTTGCGAGAAAGGCGATGCCTTGGGTGGAATCCTCAAAGGCGAACAGGCGATCCCATTCAAATATGAAATGTACGAACTGGGTGTTACCCTGGAAAAATTGGCCAGAGACGCTGGCGTTGAAATTCGTTTAAACACGCCGGTAAGCAAAGACTATGTCGATCAGCAAAATGTTGATGCTCTGATAGTCGCTGTGGGTTCGGAACCGATCGTGCCAGCTATTCCCGGTCTGGATGGCGATAATGTGATTATCGTTAACGACTACTATAAGAAAAAAGATCAGGTTGGCGAGTCCGTGGTTGTTTTAGGTGGTGGTCTGGCTGGTTGTGAAGCGGCGATCCATTTTGCCCGGGAAGGTAAACCGGTTCATCTGGTGGAAATGCGGGCAGAGTTGGCACCGGATGCTAATCTTCGTCACCGTCCGCTGATGATGAACGAAATCGAAAAATGCGGCATTACCGTTCATACCGAATTAAAAGGGCTAAAAGTTACTGATCAGGGTGTTGTCTGTGAAGATCTTGCTGGTAAGGAAGTGCTGGTTCCCGGAACAACCGTGATCTGTGCGCTGGGCCAAAAACCGCTCCGCAATCTTGCCGAAAGCCTGGTTGACTGTGCCCCCTATGTTATTGAAATTGGTGATTGCGTTAAGGCCTCCACCATCACAACGGCTATTTATCAGGGCTACCACGCAGCGCTGGATATCTAATTCGACCAGAATTGAACAAAGAACCCAAGCGTAAACAAAATAAAGTTGCATCTGATATTAAGAAAAACCGCCATTTGGCGGTTTTTTGCATTTATTATAAATAAGATAGCAGTTGCCATGGAAGAAAGTTGGAATAATTTATCGACATTATTCTTGGGTTGTGTTATCTTAAGCATATCTGATGATGTAAACGACTATAAAGAAGAACTGAGTAACAGTTGTTTTAAGGAACGCTGCTAATCGCAAACGAACATCACAGTTAGAAATGGAGAATAATAATGAAGCGAATATCAAAGTTCTTATCGTTGCTGATGGTAGTGGCGATGGTGTCGATGCTGATTCCGGTTTCTGCTATGGCTGCTGGAGAAGCTGTCGATGATCAAGAATCAGCCAACGAATTAAGTTTGGTTTTAGTAACAACGCAAGAGGCTGATACGGAGACCGCTTTATCAGAAAAAATGGTGATTAATACTGATACTGTTGCGTTGCCGGTTACTGAAGAAATAATAGTACCGATTGATAATCGTTTGGAAACCGAGGTTGTTTCAGAACAGCCGGTTATCTCAACGATTGAACCGGAAACAATTGAAACTCAGGCAGCTACATATTTGTGCTTAATTCAGAATGGTGTGATCATCGATGTTCTGGCCACCAATACTGGATCGGATTATGCATATGATGTAGCCGCCAACGAATTGACTTTAAATAATTTTATAGGCGAAAAGCTGGATGTCAAATCAGCAGCAGTTCCGTTTAAATTGGTCCTGGTGGGTACTAATCGTATTAAAACTGATAATGGTTTTGCTGTTAAAGTGGAAGGTGACATGAATGCCAGTGGGACTGGCACGCTGATTGCCGAAGGACAGGCGACCACTGATTTAATGGGCGGCGGGATCAACGTGGTTGGAAATCTGGTCATTGACAGTGGTACCTATGATATTGCCGCGGTCGGATATGAAAATTCCAGCTCAGCGGTCGGAATCCTGGCCGGTGATAATGCCGAAGCTATGACAATGGGTAATCTCAGCATTAACGGCGGGAACATCGATGTGACCGCTTATAATAGTGATTATGCCGGGGCTTTTGGTTTATTTGCTTTTGGCGATCTGGTCGTTAATGGTGGAAATATTAGAGCTTTTACTGATAGTCCAACGAGTTACAGCCGTGGTATCGGAGCTTATGATAAACTGATCTTTAATGGCGGCTATACAGTCGTCGAGTCGATTGCTGATCATGGTGATGCCGGTGCATTGTTCTCCTATAATAAGATTATTTTAAACAATGGCATTCTTGATTTATGCACATCCGGAGCGGTTGCCAAGGCACTTGTGGCCGAAGGCAGCATTGATATCAGTGCAATTTATGGGGATGTTGACCGTGATGCAGCCTGTTTATATCTCGAACCACTTTCGACGCAAACATTAAAAAAACATCATAACAGTTCAGCCAATCCCAAAACCGGGGTGGATCCTTCCACTTCGGAAGCTGCCGTAGCGGGAGCAGCCCTGATCATGCTGATCGGACTTGCTTGGACGGTAAGCAAACGTGGGGCACAGGCCTGAAATTTTGTGGGGTGACGACTGAAGTTGCAATAAATTATCAGCGGTTTGGCGACTCAAATTTGACTTTGCCAGGATGATATTTGTTTCAAAATATGATATGATCATTTTTGCAACCGTTAAACGATGACGTTGTTATTATAATGAAAGGATCTCGTGTCAGCAGTTTCAGATTTAATGATTAGCTGATGCGATGTGAAAATGATGGTTACTTACATTCACGAAACCGAACTGCATAAGGGCATTGAGGCGGCAATGAAGGCTTTAAATCAAGCTGATGTCGTCATTGGGAAGAATCAGGATCGGGAAGACAGTTTAAAAGAAATTCACCTACTGATGGATATCGACAGCGTCCAGGATATAAAAATTACCATGGCGATGCCAACTGGGCTGGAAACCCTGGTGGACTACGTCCTGGAAATAGTTGAAGGCACCAAAGATTTTGAAAAGGACATGTATGGTTATACCTATCATGATCTGTTTTCCCAAAACATTGACTTTGTGATCAATAAACTAAAAGAAGATCCGGGAACCAGACAGGCGACGCTGAATGTCGCCAACCAGGAGGCCGCCAGACTCAATCATCCGCCCTGTCTGCAGCTGATTCATTATACTGTTAAGGACGGCAAATTAAATACCGACGTGGTATTTAGAAGTAATGATGGGGTTAAGGCCGTCGCTATGAATATTTTTGCTCTGATTGAACTCTCAAGAATGATTGCCCGAGAAGCCGGGATCAACGAACTGGGTTCCTATACCCATCATGCCTTGAGTTTTCATGCCTACAGCCGGGATTGGAAAGCCCTGGAAGGTTACTGTAAATCTTTTGATGACCGTGATTGTACCATCGATTATGAAGATTATCTGGAAGCCTATGACGACTATGCGGACGAATGCCGAGAAAAAAGTATTGAACTGAAAGTAGCTCAGGCGAAAAAGAATCATTAGTACAGTTGAAAAATATATTAAAGCAAAAGCTCTTAATGAGTCGATGACTCGTTAAGAGCTTTAAATAATTAAAAGGAGTTGGGTTTATTCAACGCCGGTATTTTGATAGCTCGCATTGAACGCCGTTGGTCGTCACGGCCAGAAGCAATTCCAGAAATTGTTCCGTTGGCAGGTCTTTGTCATTGGCATACCATTTGGCAATCATACTGAGCATGGCCGCACTCTGGTATTCCATTAAATAGCTTACCTCCAGCAGTTCATGTGGGGATAGTTTTTTGTACATTGACAGCACTGTCGGAGTGAGTTTCTTTAAGACTTTTTGCCTGAAGTGGGGATCGCCGTTTTCTCCCAGTAAAACCGGAAGATAGGTTTTGTTTTTTTCAAAAAATTCAAGAATTGATTTTAGAATGGCTTTTTTACGATGATCACGAAATAGATTGCCATAAAAAAGGTTCTTAATCACAATGCTTCTAAAATCCTCAACCGTAATGGTCTGTTCTTCAATTTCTTCTAAAATTTCATAGACATCGTTAAAATACACATAAAAAGTTGAGCGATTGTAGCCCGCAATTTCACAGATTTCCTTGACAGTAATCTTTTCAATGTTCTTTTGGCAATATAACAGCCAAAAGGAATCGATCAGGTTCTGGCGGGTCACTGTAGCAGTTGCTGATAAAGTCGTATTCATATTGGTTACCTCATTGTCGTAATCAGTCTTCTTGATTATATCCGAAGCCACTGGGATTAACAAGAAAATCCAACAGGTTACGGAACTCTGTTGGTTGAAATAAACAGGAATCGGGATTAAAATGAGAATAATCAAATACAATAAAGAGGGAATTAAAAATGGAAATAATCGTCTGTGAAGTGAGTAAATCATTTAAACAACAGCAGGTTCTCAATCAGATCAGTTTGACAATTGAGGCGGGCCGGATCTTCTGTCTGCTGGGTGCATCCGGTTCAGGCAAGACCACCTTGTTACGCATCATGATGGGGGCTATCCCCGCTGATGGCGGGAGCGTAACAATCGGCGGCATTGCCGTACCAAATCGCCAACTGTTGGCGCTGATCGGCTATATGCCGCAAAATGAAGCATTATATGAAGAGTTGTCAGTCTGGGAAAATCTGAAATTTTTTTCGGGTTTGCAACGGCTAAACTGGAAAACATTTGCTGCCGAAGCCGAAGTACTGCTCCAGATTGTTGATATGGCAGCGTGTAAAAATAAGTTGGTGCGTGACTGCTCCGGCGGGATGAAAAAAAGAATCTCATTGGCAGTAGCGCTGATTCATAAACCCAAGCTCCTGTTACTGGATGAACCAACAGTGGGAGTTGACCCGGTGCTGCGGCGTAAAATATGGCTTTATCTCAAGCAGCTGCGAAATCAGGGCACGACCATTTTGGTGACCACCCATGTCATGGATGAGGTTTCTCAATGTGACGATGCCGCTTTGCTTCGTAATGGTCATATCATTGCGAAGGATACAGTTAAGAATTTGATCGATCAGACTCCCGATGGTAATATTGAAGAATTATTTTTTATGGATAAGCATCCTGAAAAGGAGGTCATATCATGTTAAGCATTATTAAACGGATCCTTGGTCAGATGAAAAATGATAAGCGATCATTGGGACTACTCTTATTTGCACCACTGCTGATTCTAACCCTGCTATTTTTTATTCTCGGAGATTCAAATTATATACCGCAAATTGCTGTATACGATATGAATGAAAAATTTGTTGCTGAGCTTGAGAACCATGCCACAGTTATTTTAGAAACCGAAAAACCAGAGGCTGCAGATTATCTGGAGGCCAATGATGTCGATGCGTTGATCTGGGCTGACAGTGCGGGGACACACATTGAATTGCTGGAGAAAAATTCCAAATCCGTTGCTGCTCTGGAAGCCATTCAGGATACCACTCAAGCCTTGCAACCAACGCAAAATGAGTTGATTGTTGACTATGTATATGAAACAGCTGGGGATAATCAACTGGATTCGCTTTCCTATGTTTTTTTGGGCGTGATTTCATTTTTCTTTGTCTTTATTCTTTCGGGAATGTCATTTGTCCGGGAG
This sequence comes from Acetobacterium sp. UBA5834, assembly GCF_002435675.1. Classification (NCBI taxonomy): domain Bacteria; kingdom Bacillati; phylum Bacillota; class Clostridia; order Eubacteriales; family Eubacteriaceae; genus Acetobacterium; species Acetobacterium sp. UBA5834. Next base: position 113,050 of record NZ_DJGY01000029.1, read on the forward strand.
CGGTTTGGGCAGACTTTGGAGCGGATGCTGATGACTCCGATCAGACGAGTCGATGTCATTGGGGGCTATACCCTGGGGTATGGTTTGCTGGCTGCAGTTCAAAGTGTGGTGATTATCCTGTACGCAGTGTATGTGCTGCAGCTTCAGGTGGAAGGATCGGTGGCGCTATGTACCTTTGTTATGATCCTAATGGCTTTTTCGGCAGTTTCGGTGGGGGCGTTGGTATCGATTTTTGCCAACAATGAATTACAATTGGTTCAATTTATTCCGGTAATCATCATTCCGCAGATCTTTTTCTCAGGGCTGATCCCGATTGACACCATTCCCTTTGGGCTGGGAAACCTGTGTTACCTGACGCCAATTTACTATGGTTGCACGGCCCTGGAAATGATTATGATTCAGGGTAAGGGGGTTGTCGAGATATGGCCCTGGTTAGCGGGCTCAGTCGTTTTTATTGGGGTGCTTTTTTTAGCAAATGTGACTGCGCTAAAGAAATATCGCCGACTCTAAATTGGTGACAAGCGTATCAAAGCTGAGTTTGATACGCTTTTTTTAATGGGAGAGTTCGATTTAGTTCACAACCATCCTGATTTTATGATATCATTCACGTGTAATAGTTTTAAATAGCATTATATAACAACCCAAAATAAAATCAGAAAGAAGAATAGTATGTTAAATCAGGAATACATTGAAGCACAAACGATTATGAATCAGGCCAAAAAAGAGCTGGAATCCATTTTTGACCAGGCTAAACCGCAAACACCAGAAGACCAGGAAGCGCATCACAGTTTATTAAAGCTGATTGATCAATTAAAAAGCATGGATGCGTACTATAATCATTTAAAAACAGCAAAAATCGAAGCCTTGTCTCCAAATGAAAAACTGTTTGTCAATCTGATCAAGAAAAACAAAGAAAACTTAAAATAAGATTGGAAGTGAGATCAGCATGAAAGTTATTGCAATTATGGGAAGTCCCCACAAAGGGAAGGGTTTTGAGATTGTGCGGAAGATTGAGGCTGAGCTCTCTCGTTTGGATTCGGTTGAATTTTCATATGTTTTTTTAAAGGACGCAGATTTAAAACTCTGTCGGGGTTGTTTTGCCTGCATTGGCAAAGGGGAGCAGCTATGTCCCCTTAAGGATGATAAAAACAGCATTGAAGCAGAAATATTAAGTGCCGACGGTGTCATTCTCAGTACCCCGGGTTATGCCATGAATGTCAGTGCGCTGATGAAAAATTTTATTGATCGTTTTGCCCACAGTTTGCATCGACCGAAGTTTTTTAATCAATCCCTGATGCTGGTTGCAAATGGCGGCTCTGGTTTGTCCAAGGTTAATGCATCCATGGGGATGACCTTGGGCGGCAGCAACAAGGTTTGCGAATTAAAAATCACCACCACCCCATGGGAAACCACAAAATCTTATGAGGAGCGGGTACAAAACGATATTGAAAAAGCTGCTGATCGTCTCTATCGATCGATGAAGAATAAAAAGCTTGCTTCACCATCGCTGGGGAACCTGATCTGGTTCCGGATGTTTAAAAAAATGGCCAGTCTTTCTGAGCAGAACCTGCCAGCAGATTACGAATATTATCGAACAAAAACCAATTATTTTTATCCAACTCGAGTGAATCCCATAAAAAACGGTGTGGCAGGGATTATCGCCAATATGGGGGTGGCCACCATGAAAAAGCAGGTCGAATTTAAATAGGTGTTAATGCGGAAAGATTAAATCGCTAGTAACGATGGACAATGCATTTATCCTATCGCAAGAATCCCCGAACTAGTGGATGAAAGGTTGTGACGTTCAATGATATCACTGATCTTGGTAATTATTAGAATTGTGGGAATTGTGCTCATTATTTTTTCAATCCTAAAACTTATGAAATTGAAAATAATTGAAAAGAGTGGAATTCAAGTTGAAGCGGTGGTAGTAGGAATGCGCGAAAATAAGGTGCGTACTGGACGGCAGGTATATGATGAGTATACTCCAATTCTGGAATACATGATTGCTGAAAAAGTGTATCGAACGGCCGCATTGGCTTCTCAGGGGGATAAGCGCTATGATTTGGGAGACATCGTCAAAATCCGTTACAAATCGGATAGGCCTGAAGAAATTATGATTCCTGGTGATCATCGCTATTATTTTAATCCGGCTTTATTTGGTATCGCAGGAATTATGATCGAAATTCTGGTTTTATTGACACAGCGATTTCTTTAAAAACTAGATATCGTTTAAGAAACTGAAGATCGGGTGATTTCTATATGAACAGGTCGTCAGGACATTTGATGACGACCTGTTCATTTTGCATGGATTATAAACCATTAACAATATTTATTGGGCAGGTTCCTTTTGAAACGGCTAGAATATTCGCCCAGACCGTTTTATGCATTTTTTCAAAAGCCGGTTTAGTGGTTCCGCCAATATGTGGGCTAAATAGCAGTTTATAATGACAGCTTTCCGGCAGATTAAGCAGTGGGTTATCCAACATTACCGGTTCCGGGTACAGGGTATCAAGACCAGCCCCGGCGATCTGCCCAGCTGCTAATGCAGCAACCAGATCTTCTTGAACGACCAGCTCGCCCCGGGCTGTGTTGATAAGTAGGGTGGTCGGTTTCATCAGAGACAGCAGGTCTGCATTGATCAGACCAGTGGTTTCTGGAGTTACCGGCAAATGGAGACTGATAATATCGCACTGCTTGCAGAGTTCTTCCAGCGGCAGATAGCAAAGGCCTAATTCGTTCTCAACCGTGCTTTTTCGGGAACGATTGAAATAACTGAGCTGCGCACCAAATGGCTGTAACCGTTTGGCTGTTTCAAGGGCAATGGAACCCATACCGACCAGTCCCACATGACAGGAACCCAGTTCCGGAATACCATCGAGAATAAACGAACCTTTGGCCTGGATCTGCTGACCACTACGTACCAGCTGATCGCCTTCCAGAAGCCTTCGCTGCAGGCCTAATATTAGTAGAATCGTTTGCTCTGCCACCGCAGCAGAGTTGGCGGCGGTATTGTTACAGACATAGATACTTTTTTCTTTAGCGGCCAGGATGTCGATTTTATTATATCCCACACCTTCGGAATGGATAAGTTTGAGATTCGGCATGTTATCGATCAGGGTTTTGCTGACTTCCCGGACAGCATCCGCAAAAATAAAATCAGCATCACTGGCAACGTTTAGTATTGCATCATCGGTATTCAGGCTTTCACCGAAAACGAATTCCCAGTCTTTGGGGAGGACAGATAAATCAGAAAATTTTTCGACACGCTTTGTTGATGTCAGGATCAGAATCTTGGTCACAGGGATACCTCCGTTGGATAAATTACCTTCATTATATAATGACAGCGATTTAAGTACAACCAAGTTTGTTTAGATATATTTAAATTTTATGGCTTTCATTTGATTGTCAAAGTAGAAATCACCAGCAGCAGCAACTATTTCTGTCCAATCCAGATACTGGCTGTTTTGCTGAACCCAGGCATTCATTGTAGAAAGTGGAATCTGTTCAAAATCCTGCTGGGTGGCAACTAAAAATCCAGCTGATTGTAAGAAGTCATCAAGGCAGGAGAAAACGGTGTGTGTTTTCATAAATGCAGGCGTAAAATAATTTCTGATCAAATCAAGATCATCTTGAATACCAATCACCGAACCGTCATCATTAAGAAGATTTGAATGGCCAAATTGAGTTTCAAGGGTTTTCATATACGACCTCCTGGAATTTTAGTATGGTTGAATATTATCTTAATAGCTCTATCTTATATTGTTTTAACCAATGTGACAAGAAAAATTCCAATAATTAAAAAGATCACCGATCACGACAACGATTTCCCCTAAATGCGGCAGAAAAAATTTTGTATGATAGGGTGGTGAACCGCAAACGTCCCTGAAAAGTTGCTGCCTAGATTGAAATCAAAAAGCCTTCCATTGACGTTTAAACGTCGATTGGAAGGCTTTTTGATGGATGTAATTAACTAGCTTTCAAGAGCAACTTTGCCCAGACTGGTAAAGGTATCGGCCTTCGTGATGGTGGTACCAGTCATCGTGTAGTGACCGGCATTATCGTAAGCATAAATATGGACATTGTAGTCACCAAGTTCAGTGTTGTGATCACTGTATGGAATAAAGCAGCTGGCCACATTGCCGTCAACAGTTCCTTCATGCCAGATTAAATCATCCTGTCCGTTGTTTTCGGTCCAGACTGGAAAGTAGACCGATCCGATTCCGCTAAGGTCATCTGAAACCAGCGCAGTGACCTTGATTCCTTCATCCTGATAGTCAGTAACCAGTACATCTGACAAGGATGGGGGGGTTACGTCTGATGCGGCATCAATGTAATCACCGATGTAGATATAACCCTGAAAGCCGCCGACCGAGGTGGCATCTTCAGCTCCAATTGTATAGGTGTAATTTTGAAAGTAGATGCCACTATAGGTGGATTCTGAGAGCGTAACCGTATCACCATTGATCGCCTCAACGATTGCCACATGTCCATCTGAACTGCCACCCCAACAGATTACAGCGCCAAGTTTTGGTGTGGAACCTGAGGGATAATAACCAGTGTTTTGATTATAAGCCCACCAGGAATTTGCATTGCCCATTGCTAAATTTGGCGTGGTTCCTAAAATTTCATACGCTCGGCCAAAGGCATAGGCGGTACAGTTAGGTAGTCCATATCCACCTTGGGAATATGGATTGCTGGCAAAGAAATAGGTGTTATCAGCACCTGGTGCAGTAGTTCTGGCTGTGAATAAGCTGGGCAGAGCTGCCGAGGTTTCAGTTGTTTCCACAGCCTGAGCGATTTCTGTTAAATCGAGCTCGGCTTCTTCTGCCATTACTGACCCTGGTAATAGGCCCAGGCATAATGCCAAGGCAAGACTTACGCAAGTATTTTTTATTGAGTTTTTTTTCATTTGACCTCCAATGTCAAAACATGATGGTGTCACGGTGTTGTGTGTGACTGAAATGCATCATTGATAGTTGCAAATTATTTACAAATTAGCAATGCGTATAATACAATAGACCTGTAAAAATTGCAAGCTTACGGATAATCGCAATTAAGAAAACATTTTTGTAAGACTGTGTCAAAAAATTTCGGATGAAGAGAAATGGCTGTAAAAAAGGAAATATGTAAGAAAGGAGTTAAGCAGAGATTGCCTTATATAAAAATATTTTAGAAAATGATTAATTTTTACTTAAGCTAAAATGAAATTAGTTGTCAGTAAGTAAAAATAGGATTCAAGAATGAATCATGATTGCGTTTTCTTTTTTAGTTAAATGCCATTCATTTAAAAAAAAATCTGAGAAAATATTCGAATTTTCAGAAAAGTTGCCCCTGCACGAGCCATGGAGGTAGTGAAAAAGCATCGGCAGCAATAAAAAAACGACGGAGTAGACGGGTTGAAAGTTATAAAAAGATATAGTCGTTTTAAAAAAATTCTTTTACATCGAAAAAAGTGAAAAATTGCATTGTCAAAATGAAAAAACCGACAATTGATTTTCAATCGTCGGTTTTGCTAGCGGACTTAATTAATTCAGACTCACTGGCATTATTGCTGAATTTAAATATGAAGGTTTGCTTTATGGATATTCGCTTAGAACCTCGGTGAGATTCAATTCTGAGACTGGTTTAGAAAAATAGTAGCCCTGAATTTTATTGCAAGGGAGGTCCTTTAAAATTTCTAACTGATCAATGGTTTCGACACCTTCAACCACAATTTTGAGCCCAATGTTTTTGGCGATCTGGATAACATTTTCCACGATTTTCAAAGATAGTTTATCGGTGGCAATATCATCAATAAACGACTTGTCCAGTTTGACGGTTGAGATCGGCAGTACTTTTAAATAGGTCAGAGAGGAATAACCAGTACCAAAATCGTCCAGCGCAATACTGATATTTCTTTCTCTGAGGAAAGTGAGTTTCTCAGAGGCGATCGACATGGAGTTCATCAGCATGGTTTCAGTAATCTCCAATTCCAGAAGACTCGGATCTAAGCCTGTCTTTTCCAATAATTTAGTTACCTTCTCTTCAAAATCGTCATTTAAAAGCTGAAAGGTTGAGATGTTAACAGCAATGGAATAACTGGATTGGTGAGTGAGATTATAGTTACTGATAAATCGGCAGGATTCTTCGAGAATCCAGTCGCCCAATTCAATGATGAGGTTGGATTCCTCGGCAATGCGAATAAACTCAAGCGGGGGGATAAATCCGCGTTCATGATGATTCCATCGTACCAAGGCTTCAAAACCATCATAGCGGTTTGAGGCCAGATCAAATTTTGGCTGATAATAGATCTCCAGTTGTTTGTACTTCAGAGCCTGTTTTAAATCCTGTTGCAATGAAGCTTTCCGTTGGATGATCTCATTCATGGACGGGTTAAAAATCATAAAATTATTTTTGCCATTCATTTTAACCTGGTTCATGGCAAGTTCAGCTTTCTTAAGCAATTGTTCAAGACTATCCTGACATTCTTTGGTACAGATCTTGCATTTCTTTCCATCACAATATGCATTGCCGGAGACCCCAATACTGACACTGGCACTAATGATCTGCTCACCAATTGTAATAGACTTCTCAAATTCTTTGATAATCGATTGTGGTAGATGTTGAATTTCATCAGGATCATAGCTACCGTTTTTGCAAATAGCGAACTCATCTCCAGAAATCCGGTACACCTCATAGTGGGGATAGCGACTGATAAGCTCTTTTAAAATCCATCCAACTTGCCGGAGCAGGCTATCTCCGACATTGTGACCGAACAAATTGTTGATATATTTCAAGTTATCAACATCAATATAATATACCTGCGTTAAGGTATTACTATTATCCGTAAAGGGACTGTTCTGGTATTTTTTATATAACGAGACCCGATTTGGTAGACCCGTGATGGAATCAATATAAGCTGCAGTTTCCAAATTCTTTTTGCCGGTCACCAATTCGTTGACCATATCATACATGGTAGTTTGGAGCATTTCAATTTCTTCATATTTGGCCTTTGGCATATTTTCAAGTACCTTGTATTGACCCTGGGAGATCATTTTCATGGCATCTGCTACCCAGCGGATGGGATTGGTAATATTGATTCTCAACCAGTGATTAGAGATGATATAAAAAAATAGCAGTAGGAGAAAGCCTAAAATTGCGATATAGAGAATAATCCGGTTCCGGATCGTGTAAATGGAAACCATGGATTTACCAACAAACAGAACCCCAACGACTTCATCACGGGGATTTAAGACCGGGGAATAGGCAACCAGATAAGGATCTCCCAGGACTGTGGCCTTTCCGGTGTAGGTAGTTTTCTGATCTATAACCATATCGGCGATAGCCGGATCCAGAGTTGTACCAATCTGGTTTTCATTGTTCTTGACAATTGTGGTGGCAATCCGGGTATTGCCAGCAAATACCGTTGCTTCCAGAGCGGCGGTATTTTTCATATAGTCCACTCTTTTTTGATCAGCCAGATTTAGCCCTATCAACAGTGTCCCGGCAGGGATCTGGTCTGATCCGATCAGTGGATAGCGGCAGAATAGATGCAGTCCCAGCTGGGCATTTCCATCAATCCAGAAATAGGGTTTAGTCGTTGATGAAACGGTGTTTTGGGAAGCCAGGTTTATAATACTCTGATCAGCAAAAATTTTTTCGTAACTATTGCCGTCCAAGTAGGTTACTTTGACAAACTCGAGCGCATCATTATTTGCATGTCCAATATATTGATGAAATGCCTGGATTGAAGCCGGATCATTTTTAATTAGCAAACGATTTTCGGGGTCAGCCAATTCGTCTGAGAAGGAAAGAAGCCAGTTCTTGTTTTCTTGAATGATAATTTCTTCAAACGCAGTAATTCCGGTTGTAACCATTCTAGTCATTTCATTTTCATAAATAGAAAAAAAGATGTTTATGGCAACGAAACAGCCAATCGTGACAATTAAAAGAATAATACCGAGAATGAACAGGTTTATTTTTGAATGAAGGGTGTTTTTTTTAAACATAATTTACTCCCAGGCCAGTGCGTTGCTCCAGCACTTTAAGGTTTAATCAGATAATAATTAGAATGATTCTCTTATAAGTATTATATACTGCCATCTTTCGGGTTACAAGAGATTATTACACCAAGCCAGAAAATATCATAATGTGCCAGGAACCCGGAAAAGGCAATCTATTTTAGAATAATGTCAAACAATGTAAAAGTATTGGCCTTTCATTAGCGAATTAGTGATAAGGTCTTCCCGCGGGATTAAATAAAGTGTATAATAGTTAAGTTATAAATGGAATATATAGAAATCTAACGAGAAGCATAATTAGTTGTACAATGGAAGGATATGAATGGAAAAATTAACATCACCACGGGTCATCGAAGCACTGTTAAAAAAGTATGATCTTCACTTCAATAAACGATTTGGACAGAATTTTTTAATTGATGAGAATATTGTTCAAAAAATTGTTAAAGCCGGAGACGTGAGCGAAAGGGACTTGGTGCTGGAAATCGGACCGGGGATTGGCACCATGACGCAGGCTCTCAGTGATCATGCTGGCAAGGTTATTTCAGTAGAAATCGATAAAAAACTGATACCGGTTCTTCATGAAACCCTGAATGACTGTGACAATGTTGAGATTGTCCAGGGTGACATCTTAAAAACCAACGTCCGGGAGATTCTGGGAGATCAACTTGTCACAATGCCGCTTAAGATTGTGGCAAACTTACCCTATTATATTACTACCCCCATCATTATGGGGTTTCTGGAATCGGATCTGCCGATTGAAAGCATGACTTTCTTAATTCAAAAAGAGGTGGGCGAGCGTCTATGTGGCGTTCCAGGGACCAAAGCTTACGGATCACTGAGTATCGTGGCACAATTTTATGCGGATATTTCGATTGATTTCGAAGTGCCAGCGCATGTATTTATTCCCAAGCCTAAGGTTGACTCGATTGTAGTCACCCTAAAAAAACTGACGGTGCCCAAAATAGCACTGGAAAACAAGGAATTGTTTTTGTCAGTTGTGAAAGCCAGTTTTCTAAATCGACGAAAAACGCTGATCAATGGGCTGACCATGAACACCCCATTTGATAAAGCGGTTTTAATGGAGGTTCTGGAGGTGTGTAATATTGCACCGGGAATCCGCGGAGAAACCCTCACCGGATCAGATTTTGGCCGAATCGCCAATGAATTGAACAGCCGGATCAGCCAATCAGTTGAATCCGAAGCAATGAACGAATAAGGTTTTTAAGGAGAAAAAAATGATTGAATTAAAGGACGTAACCCTTAAATATTCAAGCACGAAAGGTATTTTCAACTTAAATTTTAGCGTTGAAAAAGGCCAGGTTTTCGGATACGTTGGACCAAACGATGCCGGGAAAACGACCACCATTCGGATGCTGATGGGACTGATCAGGGCTGGACGTGGTAGCGCCACCATCGATGGATTAAATTGCTTTTCCAGAGCATCTGCGATTCAAAAAAATACCGGATATGTGCCCGAAGATGTCGCTCTTTTTGAAAACATGCGGGTCAAAGAGTATTTGAACTTCGTTACTCAAATGCGGGGGATTTTTGGTCAGAAGAATACCAGACTCAGAGATATGCTGATTGAACGCTTTGAGGTTGAAACCCGGGGAAAAATCGAAAATATGTCAAGTGGCATGAAAAAAAGACTGACCATTGTCACAGCTTTGATGCATGATCCCCAAACGCTGGTATTGGACGAACCCACCAGTGGATTGGATCCCCTGATGCAGTCCCGGTTTCTCGATCTTATTTTGGAGGAGAAACGGCGGGGTAAAACGGTACTGTTATCAACGCATAAGTTTGAGGAAGTGGAAAGAACCTGTGATCGTGTCGGGGTGCTAAGAGAAGGCCGTCTCGTGGAAAATATGGATATTGTCAGTCTTCGAGCCGAAGAAACCAAGGCCTATCTGGTTAAATTTGCGGCTCCCCCGAATCTGGAACAGATAAAAAAATATGGTTTCGGCTATCAGCAGTTTTCGCAGAGCGATTATGAGATCTTCTCACCGGGTGATCGGATTGATGTGCTGATGAAAGTTTTATCCCATGAAAAAGTATTAGTGTTTAATTCGAAAAATCAATCGTTGGAAGAAATTTTCCAACAGCATTATAAAAAAGAAATAAAACAGACGGAATTTAAAAATGAAGAAAACAACACCCAGGAAAACGAAGGTAAAATAAAAAGAAGCGAAAGAAAGCCGAAATTAATGCCTAAAAAAACGGAGAAGAATAGAACCCTGCCGGATCCGGAAGAAACAGTAAGAGAGGTGAAAAAAGCATGAGTATTCCATTGTTTCTGAAGAATATTAAAAATAATACTTTGCTGTTGCTGGTTTTTGCAGCGTTGATGTCTATTTATTTAGCGGTTATTATCTATATCTATGATCCTAATGGGATTGGCGCAATGGTTGATATGATGTCGATCCTGCCGACCAAACTGGTTAATGCCCTGGGCTTTGGCACCATTGACAGCGGACTGACCGGATTTATTGCCAGCTTGTTTTACGGTTTTCTGATTTATCTGTTTCCGATGGTATATTGCATCATTCTGGCCAATCGTCTGGTGGCCAAGTGGGTCTATGAAGGCTCATTTACCAGCCTGCTGTGCACCCCCAATAGTCGTATAAAAATCATTGTAACCCAGGGAATTTATCTGCTGGCGTCGATTGGGGTTTTGTTTACGATTCTCTTTTTGGTTGGGTACGGCATGAGTGAACATTTTTTTCCGGGAATGCTGGATGTTAAAGTGTTTTTAAAACTGAATTTAGGGGCTTGCCTGATGACAATGACCATCGGGATGTTTTGCTTTTTCTTTTCCTGTTTGTTCAACAGTACCAAACCAGCACTATTTTTTGGAGCCCTGATTCCAGTCGGCTTCTTTATCTTGAATACCCTCAGCAAGTTATCTGAACGAACTGCTTTTTTAGGAAAGTTTTCGCTGTATAATGCCTTTGATGGTTTGGCCATTGTCACAGGGCAGAGCAGTATCAGTTTAATCAGTGGTGGTTTTGCAGTCTTTATTGGATTATTGTTTGCGGCGGCGGTTGGGGTATTCAGTCTGAAACGGTTGCCAGTTTAAACGCTCATCATCGTGATGCAGATCGGATTTTGCGTTATTGGACTAAATCGTAATATTTTAACGTTAAAAAAGCCAGAATGGTCTTGGGTTAGATCCCAAGATAATTCTGGCTTTTTGATTATTCGATGGTATTTCGTAGGACTCCGATTTTTTCAATTTCCGCTTCAATCTGATCCCCGTGTTTTAGGAATTGTGGCGGATCCAGGGCAAAGCCTACCCCGGCAGGGGTTCCGGTGAGAATAATATCGCCTGGTAATAGGGTCATCCCCTGAGATAGATCACTGATAATGGATGGAATGTCAAAAATCATCCGACCAGTTTTAGAGTGTTGCCGAACTTCACCGTTGACTCGACAGGTGATATCCAGATCAAAGGGAATTCTTAAATCGTTTTTGTGCAGAATCCGAGGACCCAAGGGACAAAAAGTGTCAAGAGATTTACCCTTGTACCATTGAGAATGCTTTTTTTGGAGATCCCGGGCGGTTATATCGTTGGCAATGGTGTAGCCAAAAATATAATCTTCAGCGTCTTCTTTGGGAATATCGGCACCTTCTTTGCCAATCACAATGGCCAGCTCCACTTCATAGTCGATCTGCTTGGTGGCCTTGGCATGGGAAAGAATTACCGTATCTGGTCCAGTAACTGAGGTGGGCAGTTTGGAAAAATAGATCGGATTTTCTGGGACGTCGCCCATGGTGGGGATATTCTTGATTTCCTTGGCGTGATCCGCATAGTTTTTCCCCAGACAGAAAATATTTCTTGGGGGTTTGGGAATCGGCGCCAACAGCTTGACCAGATCCAGATTGATACCCAGGTTCTGATGTTCAGCCATGACTTGTTTGATGTCGGCCAGCAATTCATCGGTTGCCAGAGGAATAAAATCGATCAGACGTTCGGGAAATTTGAGACCCATTAGTTTACCGATGGTTGTAATTGGTAAAACCCTGGTTTCATCGGCGGTCAAAATGCCACCTTCGCTAAATGCGTTATATTGATAAGTTACGAAATACATAAAAATCCCTCCCTTTAAATAATATAAGTATTGAAAATTACAAAACTGATCTTAATACTGGTGTCATTTTTGCAATTATTTATGTTAACATCATACCATTATCTGCTTCGAAATTCCAGTCAAATCATTCAGCATGATCCTGTCGATCTTTAAGCTCAAATATTATCTTAAGATTACGGTTTCTTTTAATCAAAGTCCATTGACAATTAGGTCTAATTAAATTATGATTATCATAATTAAGTATGCGAGCTTTAGTAAGCGAGGCATAAAGGTGCAAAAGGAACGATACATTTAATGAGGGAAGATGCCTGTTAGAAAGTATGCCGCTATTTTATAAAGCGGCTTGTTTTTTGCCCATAATTGTGTTTATGATAGGAGGAACATTATGTTAAAAGGAAGACATTTAATCGAGCCTGGAGACTTTCAACTAAATGAAATTGAATCGATTATGCAGCTGGCTGATAATATTATTGCAGACCCCGAGGGTTATTCTTTGGTTTGCAAGGGAAAATTATTGGCCAGCCTTTTTTATGAGCCTTCCACACGGACACGGTTCAGTTTTGAAGCTGCCATGCTTCGTTTAGGGGGAGAAATCATCGGGTTTGATGATCCCAATAACTCCTCGGTGTCCAAGGGGGAAAGTCTGGGTGATACGATCCGGACCATCGAGTGCTATTCGGATATCGCTGTGATCCGGCATCCCCGAGAGGGAACCGCCCGGCTGGTTTCCAAATTTGCCAACGAAATGCCGATTATCAATGCCGGGGACGGCGGTCATGAGCACCCCACCCAGACTCTGACCGATTTGCTGACGATCAGGAAGTTCAAGGGTGGCTGTGATAACCATGTGGTGGGCGTATGCGGCGATTTACTTTTTGGTCGAACCATCCATTCGCTGGTTAAAACTCTGAGCCGTTATCAGGGCATCCGGTTTGTATTTATATCGCCCACTGAGCTAAAAATGCCAGCCCATATTCTTAATCAACTGGATCCGCAAACCTATAAGGAAACGACCAGTCTGGATGAGGTCATTGGTGAATTGGATATTCTTTATATGTCCCGGGTTCAACGGGAGCGGTTTGTCAGTGAGGAAGAGTATCTGCGATTGAAAAACTATTATATTCTGGATAAAAAGAAAATGAAGGGCGCCAAACCGGATATGATTGTCATGCATCCTTTGCCGCGGGTTAATGAAATCGCCACCGAGGTGGACGAGGATCCCCGGGCAGTTTATTTTGCCCAGGCTAAATATGGGATGTATGTTCGGATGGCTCTGATTGCCAAACTTCTGGGAGTGGAGGATAAAAAATGATCAACGTATCGAAATTGAAAAAGGGTATCATCATCGACCACATTGAAGCGGGACATGGTTTTGAAATTTACAAGGAACTCCATCTCAATGATATTGACGATGTGGTGGTGTTACTTAAGAACATTCCCAGTAAAAAAATGAAACAGAAAGATTTAATTAAAATTGAAACCGATTTGCAGATTGATATGACCGTTCTGGGTCTGATTGATCCCAATGTGACCATTAACTTTGTCAAGAATGGTGAGTTGTACAAAAAAATAAGCTTGACCCTACCAACAGTTGTTAATGGCATTATGACCTGCAAAAATCCCCGTTGTATTACCCAATATGAGGATGTGAAGGATATTAAATTCTTTTTGGTCAATGAAGAGAAAAAACAATACCGCTGTGAGTACTGCGACGCCTACACCACTTTTATTGACGAAGAATAACAAAGGAGGAACGATGAAAACCTTAATCAAGAACGTTGAAATGGTAGATGCCGAGGGAAGACGGTTTGGCAAGGTATTAATTGAAGACGGAAAAATAAAAAAAGTCTATAAAGAAAAAGGGAATGTCAAGTCTGAATATGATCAGGAAATCGATGGTCAGGGTTATTTGTTGATGCCAGGATTTATTGATATGCACTGTCATTTGCGGGATCCGGGCTTTGAATATAAAGAAACCATGGAAACTGGGATGCAGGCGGCGCTGAAAGGCGGCTTTACGACACTGGTGGCAATGGCAAATACCAAGCCCTGCATGGATGAGGCGGCACTTGTTAAAGCCAATCTGGATAAGGCCAAAAATTTGCACCTTTGCAACCTGATTCAGGTGGCGGCACTGACTAAAGAGTTTAATGATTCGAATCTAGTCGAGGTTCAATCCTTGCGGCCGCTGACCAATGTCTTTTCCAACGACGGGGTTTCAATTGTGAATCCAGACATTATGGTAGCAGGGCTAAAGGCTTCAACCGCACATGATTTTATTCTTTTAACCCATTGCCAGCCAGAAACTGAACTGGTGCAGCGCGATGTAGACCTACTGGAAGAAATCGGCGGTCATCTGCATATCTGCCATATCAGCAAAAAAGACACTCTGGATCTGATTGTGGAAGCTAAAGCAAAGGGCCTTGATATCACCTGCGAAGTAACTCCCCATCACATCTTTGCCTCGGCGATGGACTACAAGGTCAATCCGCCGTTCCGGACTTATCCCGACCGCCGCGCCTTAATCGAAGGGATTAAAGCTGGCATCATTGATATGTGTGGCACCGATCATGCCCCCCATTCTGAAGCTGACAAACAAAAAGGGGCTCCGGGAATCAATAACTTCGAAATGGCTTTTGCCATGTATTATACGGTTTTTGAACAGAACGGCATCAGCCTGGAAAAGCTCAGCGAGATGCTTAGCGACGCTCCGGCTAAACGCCTGGGCATAAAGGCGGGACTCATCAAAGAACGATATCCGGCGGATCTGGTTCTGGTGGATCCAAACTGGGAAGGGAAAATCAATCCCAAAGAATTCGTTTCAAAAAGTAAAAACAATCCCTTTGGCGGCGAGACCCTAAAAGGAAAAGTAATGATGACCATGGTGAAGGGAGAAATTAAATATGATAATAATGGACCGGCTCTATAATGAAGCTGTAAAAAAAGGACCGATTTGCGTAGGTCTGGATACAACCTTGAAATTTTTACCAAAATACCTGCTTGATAAGGACTGGTCTGATGGTGAGAAAATAACCGAATTCAATAAAAAAATTATCGATGCTACCGAGGATCTGGCAGCTGCCTACAAGGTGCAAATTGCCTGTTACGAGTCCCTGGGACTGGACGGCATGAAAGCCTATAGCGAAACGGTTAAATATGCCCGGAGTAAAGGCATTGTCGTGATTGGTGATGTCAAGCGGGGCGACATTTCGTCCACTGGCGACCAGTATGCCAAGGGTCATTTCACAGGTGATTTCGAAGTCGATATCATGACCGTTAACGCTTATATGGGTGAAGATGCGGTATCACCTTACTATCAATATATTAAAGAAAACAACAAGGGTATTTTTATCCTGCAACGCACATCCAACCCGTCAGCGGTGGATCTCCAGAATCTGGAGGTTGGGGCTGACACCATTTACGAAATTATGGGCGATAAAATCGAAGGCTGGGGCAGTGCTTTCCGGGGTGAAAATGGCTTTTCGGCTATCGGATCGGTAGTCGGACTGACCCGTCCGGATGAATTCGAAGCGATTCGGGCCCGTTGCCCCCATACCTTCTTTTTAGTGCCAGGTTACGGTGCCCAGGGCGGAACTGGCGAAGATATCGCAAATATTCTCAAAAAATCCCGGTGTGCGGTGGTTAACTCATCCCGGGGACTGATCACCGGTCATCAAAAGGCTGGCTGTGAAGATGAGGGCTTTGCTGAGCATATCCGAAAGGCCACTCTGGCAATGCAGGAGGATATTCTTAAATGGCTGTAATCCTAAGTAATTCTCTTGTGTCAGCAGGGATTTTTAAAATGACTGTGGCGTTTACCGGCGACGTTAAGCCAGGTCAATTCTTTATGTTGCGTGCCTGGGACAAAGACCCGCTACTGTCCCGACCGATCAGTGTTCACAATTACGAAGCCGGTCAACTCACCTTTTTATACCAGGTGGTGGGAAAAGGGACCGAAATTTTAGCGCGACTGCAGGCTGATGATGAGGTGACCATCCAGGGTCCCTACGGCAATGGTTTTCCGGAAATCACCGGTGACCTCTGCGTGGTTGGCGGCGGTATCGGAACAGCGCCGCTTTATTATTTGCTGCGACACTATCGTGACCAGAACCCCACCGGTAAGTGTCGGGTCTATTTGGGTTTTCGGGATATCGACTACGGTGTTGAGGCTTTTGCCGCCCTAGCCGATGAAGTGGTGCTTGATGTCGGGGGCATTATCACTGACAAACTTTCGGTTATACCCAGCGAAACGGTGGTAACCTGCGGGCCGGAAATTATGATGGCCGCGGTGGCTAGTGCCGTACCGACTGAAAATACCGTCTACGTTTCGCTGGAAGCCCATATGGCCTGCGGGATCGGCGCCTGTCTGGGTTGCACCTGTGAAACTCGTTCCGGTAATAAAAAAGTCTGTAAAGATGGCCCGGTGTTTGTCCGTGAGGAGGTCTTTAATGTCTAATTATCTGGAAACAAAATTTAATGACATCCGCTTTAAAAACCCGGTGATTCCGGCTTCGGGAACCTTTGGTTTTGGCCGGGAGTATGAAGCCTTTTATGATCTGGCTAAACTGGGCGGCCTCTGCTCCAAGGGGCTGACCTTAGAACCAAAATCGGGAAATACTGGGATGCGACTCTGGGAAACACCGGCTGGGTTGATGAACAGTATCGGTCTGGAAAATCCGGGAATCGATGCCTTTATCGAAAATGAATGGCCCCATCTAAAAGCAATTGATACGGTAACGATTGTCAACGTCGGCGGTAAAGATGAAGATTCGTACCTCACCGCCATTGAGAAGCTGAACGCCATTGATGCCCAGCTGATTGAGCTGAATATTTCCTGTCCCAATGTTAAAGCGGGGGGCATGGCCTATGGGATCAAAGCTGAAACCGCCGGGGAGATCACCAGAAAAGTGGTGGAAATCTCCCGTCATCCGATTATGGTCAAATTGTCGCCCAATGGTGAAGCAGTCGCCGATATTGCCCGGGCCTGCGAGGATGCAGGGGCCCAGGGCATTTCACTGATCAATACGCTTCAAGGAATGGCCATTGATTACAGAAAAAAAGCGGTTGTTTTTGACAACCTCTATGCTGGCCTTTCCGGTCCGGCGGTAAAACCGATTGCTCTGCGGATGACCCATCAGGTATGTCAGGCGGTAAAAATACCGGTGATGGCCATGGGTGGCATCAGTGACTGGAAAGATGCCCTGGAATTTATTATGGCTGGGGCTACCTGTATTCAAATCGGTACCATCAACTTCAATAACCCGCTGGCGCCGCTTGAGATCATCGCTGGCTTGGAAGCCTATTGCATTAACGAAGGACTGACCAATATCTGCGAAGTCAGGGGAATTATTTAATTTAAAATATAGAAATGAGGAATAATATGAGTCAGGAAGTATTAGAAGTATTAAAAGAAACCGATGCTTTTTTGGAAGGACATTTTTTACTATCATCCGGTAAACACAGCGATCAGTATGTTCAATGCGCCAAAGTGCTGCGTTTTCCTGATGCTGCCGCCAAGGTTCTGGCACCGGTAGTTGAACAGTTAAAAACGCTGAAAATTGACAAGGTGGTCGGCCCGGCCATGGGCGGCGTCATCGTTTCCTACGAAATCGGCCGACAATTGGGCAAAGAATCTATTTTTACCGAACGTAAAGACGGCCTGATGGAACTGCGCCGCGGCTTTGAAATCAAACCGGGCGAACGGGTCATTATCACCGAAGATGTTGTTACTACCGGAAAATCTACCATCGAAACCAAGAAAGTGCTCGAAGAGCTGGGTGCGGTCGTTCTTGGTGTGGCTTGCATCGCTGACCGCCGGGCAGCCGGAGTTGAAATTAACATGCCCATTTACTCTGCAATTAAACTCGAAATCACCGCCTGGGACCCCGACGACTGTCCCGTCTGCAAAGCCGGTCAAGTCGCTCTGGTCAAGCCCGGTTCCAGAGGAAATGCCTAAAAAATAAAATAAAATAACAGGAGGAAAACAAGATGAAAAACAAAAAGATTATCGCGTTAATCAGTAATGATTTTGAGGATCTTGAATTATGGTACCCCGTGCTGCGCCTGCGGGAAGAAGGGGTTACCGTTCATGTTGTAGGGGAGATTGCTAACAAAAAGTACATCGGTAAATACGGTGTACCCTGTGTCTCCGACCTGGCCTATACTGACATCAATCCTGACGATTATGACGGGATTCTGGTTCCCGGCGGTTGGGCGCCCGATGCGATCCGTCGTTTCCCGGTGGTGCTGGAGATGATCCGCAACCTCGACAAACGAAAACGGGTCATTGGCCAAATCTGCCATGCCGGTTGGGTCCTGATTTCTGCTGGCATCCTCAAAGGCAAAAACGTCACCAGTACCCCTGGTATCAAAGATGACATGACCAACGCCGGGGCCATCTGGCATGATACACCTTCGATTATCGACGGCCACATTGTTTCCAGTCGTCGGCCCCCGGATCTGCCAGAATATATGATTGATTATATTAAAGTTCTGAAAGCTCAGGATTGATCAGACCTGTAAAATAAGAATAACCGACATTTGTCCATCACTTAGTAAGATAGGCTACAGCGGACAGATGTCGGTATTTTTTGTAAAAAGATGACCGCAGTGAACATAAACTGCGGTCATTGATTAAAGATAAGGCCCCATGGCTTCAATATCCTCATGCCAGACTGCTATCCGGTTTCTCCCGGTTTCTTTGGCCTGATAAAGGGCTTCATCAGCACGGTGCAACAGGCTGTCAAAGGAGTTCTCATCCATTGGATTAGAAGAAACAACCCCGACTGATATAGTAACCATATCATTAACAGGAGAGGACTCATGAGGAATGTTCAAATTCAGAATTGCGTTGCGCAGCGATTCGGCAACGTTTTGAGCTCCGTGAGTATTGGTGTTGGGGAGCAAACAGGCGAATTCTTCGCCACCCCAGCGGGCAGCCAGATCTTTAGGACGCTTAAGTGTAACCGATAGAGCGCTAGCCACCTTTCTAAGACAAGCATCCCCTTCCAAATGACCATAGGTATCGTTATAAAACTTAAAATGATCAATGTCAAGCAGAAGCACAGATAAAATGGTGCCCGTTCGCTTGGCTTTTTTAATTTCCAGGGTCATGGTATCATCGAAACGTCGGCGGTTGGCGATCTGGGTCAATTGATCAACATCCGTATTGATTTTTAGGGTGTCCTGATAGTATTTTACAGCCAGATGGTTTTTGATCTTGGCTTTAATAATCGGGATGCTGAAGGGTTTAGTAATATAATCGATGGCACCCAGAGTTAAGCCGAACTCGATATCTCTGGCAGCTGTGAGAGAGGTAAGAAAGATCACCGGTATATCTTTAGTTTTTGTACCCCTGCTAAGTCGTCGGCAGATTTCATAGCCATCAATTTCAGGCATAATAATATCCAACAGGATAAGATCTGGGGGATCATTGGAATTACAAATAGACAGGGCTTCTTTACCACTGTGAGATATCAGCACATCGTAATCTTCAATCAGTGCACTTTCCATTATTTTGGTGTTAAGGGGTGAGTCATCAACCACTAGGATTTTCTGACGAATCGGACAAAGGTCTTCCAGATCGTTTTGAAGCTGGTGCTTATCGAGCTGTCCACGAAGTTCTTTCAGGCCAGCAGCAGAGAGCTTTATGTGGGTGATGTCGGTTCCCGCCACATAGGCGTAATTATCGTGGCAATTAAATTCCCAGTCGACGTATCGGTAGTTGCCGTCTTTGGATCGGAAACGATTCGAAAAGGTGAGTCGATGGTTAGTGTGTAACAATTCTGAAAAAACAAAGGTGGTAGCATCCCGGTCATCGGGATGCGCATAATCAATAATGTTGGTATCGAGTAATTCTGCCGCACTGTAACCAAAGGTTTTTTCCCAGGTATAATTGACTTTTTCAATACGTCCATCCGTGTGGAGGATGCATAAAAGGCCAAGATTCAGGGAAAAAATGCGGTTGAGAATTTGTTGCGAGGTATTGGTGGCGAAAAATTCTTCCATGGGCAATGATTCCAATCGATAAGTAAATTTGTTTAATTATAACATGCATTACTCAAAGGTGGATAAAAAAATTAATAATTATCTGTTTCTCGATCATCAAGATCAATTATCGGTTCCATGCTTTCAAATTCCGTCTTTTCAAAAGCGGGGTAGCTTGAGCCAAGGCGGGAATCAGTGTTAATGGGAGTGGTAGAAAGCTGCTTCAGTTTAAAAGCTTCCATCATTTCTTTAAGCATTTCGGCCTGGCTGGACAGTTCCTGACTGGCGGCTGCGCTTTCTTCGGCGGTGGCAGAATTTGCCTGAACGACCTGCGAAACCTGATCAAGTCCCATGGTAATCTGGGCGATTTCTGAGGCCTGGTCATTGGAGGCCCGGGCAATATTGGCAACCAGATCGGAGACCTTTTCAATTTGATTGAGAATTTCCTTTAATCCCTCAGCGGTCTCATCCGCAATTTTTGTTCCAGCTTCCACTTTGCTTATGGAGCCTTCAATCAGGAAGGTCGTTTCTTTGGCGGCTTCGGCGCTTCGGGCGGCCAGGGTGCGAACTTCCTCGGCGACGACGGCAAAACCTTTACCGTGCTGACCAGCCCGGGCAGCTTCAACCGCGGCATTTAAAGCCAGTATATTCGTCTGGAAGGCGATGTCATCAATAACCTTGATGACTTTTGAAATATTGTGGGATGAGGCATTGATGTCGGACATGGAGGTGACCATTTTTTGTATCTGTTCATTGCCGATCTGGGCATTACTTCGCACCTCAATGGCCCGGTCATTGGCTTCATTGGCATTAACGGCATTCTGTTTTGTTTCAGCCGCCACTTCTTCGATGGAAGAACTGAGCTCCTCAATGGAACTGGCCTGTTCAGTGGTACCATGGGATAACTGCTGACCGCCGTCAGAGATCTGTCGGGAACCAGAATCCACCTGATCGGCAGCTTCGATAATTTCCCGCATCACGGTGCTGAGATGGCTGGTAATATCGTTGATAGCGTATTTAATAGCAATAAAATCACCGAGATAGTGATTCGTGATTTCCTGAGTCAGATCACCCTGGCCAATTTTTTCCAGGGTGGCAGTGATTTCATCAACATATTGTTTGAGGAAGTCAATGGTACGGTTCATGTCATCTTTGATTTTTCCGTGTTGTCCTTTGAAATCGCCAGCCATGGTAACCTTTAGATTTCCCTGGGCTAATTGGTTTAAGGTTGTTGAAGCAGCACGAATCGGGTCGATTACCGCATCAAGCGTATTATTGAAACCTTCAATGACCCGGGCGTATTCGCCAGGGAATTTAGAAGCGTCACCCCGATGATCAAGATCTCCTTCAACGGCAATTTGCGTCATCGACTGAGTTTCGTCAACGAGTAATACAATATTCTCAATCATTCCAATCAGACTGGGAATTAACTGATCGTTATCACTGCGTTTGCCGGTGGATTTCAGGTCAGCCAGATCACTCATATCACCGTTTGCGATCCGATTGACGATATCCATGATGTGAATCATTTTGTTATTGATGCGGTTGATGGAGTGAGAAATTTCGCTAAATATACCGCAACAGCTTTCATCAATAGTTTGTGAGAAGTCATTGACACTCATGCGGGCCAGAACCCGATTACCATCTTCCAGCGCCCCGAGACCATCGATACAGGAATTGATATTGTTCTTGATGGTATTGAAATCACCGTGATAGGTATCAGTAATCTGCGGGGGAATTTCACCATGGCCAATGCGTTGGATATAATCGGCAGCCACATTGAGGGGTAGGATAACGGCATTCAGCGTTTCATTGACACCTTGTACGATTTCTTTAAATCCACCCTGAAAGTTCTCGGCATTTCCCCGGGTTTCCAGACGCCCCTCGATGGCCGCTGCCGAGAGAAAATTAGCCTCGGCAATCAGGTGACGAATGTTCTCAATGGTCTGTTTGAGAGCCGGTGTGATTTCATCCCGATCCCCCTGAGATTGAATTTCGGCAGAAAGATCACCAGCCGCTATTTGGTTCAGGGTTTTGATCAAAACAAATTGGAGGTTGTCAGCGAAGTTATCAAGGGCAACAGCCATTTCACCAATCTCATTGCTTTCTTTCATATTCAACCGGGTACCCAGATAACCCTGGTTCATTTCCTGAATCATCTGATTGACGTTTGTGATGGGCTTGGTAATTGATAGTGAAATTCGATAGAGGATCAATGCCAGAATTACGAAAATCAGTAAGCCAACACCGGCAATCAACAGGATATTGTTGGTAACCGCAGCATAAACATTTTCCATAGAGTAGCCAATGTCAATTGCGCCAACCAGTTCGCCATTAATTGTCAGCGGATAGAGCACATCATAAACGGTTACATCCTTTAATTCATAGTAGTATTCTGAGGCGGAGGCAATGCCTTCCTGAGCGGCAGCCTTCATTGTTTCGTCGTCAGAATAATCGTTACCGATGTCTTCTGCAATACTGTCAGCGATGTCGATGACATTTTTGTCAATGATGGCGATATAGACTATGTTTTCATCATTGGCCATTTTATCAATCTGGGCTTGATAGCTGAATTCATCTTTAATTTCTTTACTTTCTTGGGATGTTGCCCCAGCAGTAGCTTCAGTCAGGGCTTCAATGGCATTGGCGTTGTTTTCCAGTTGTGTTACAAATCGTTGAGAAGTTGTATAGCCATGATCTTTTAATTGATCCAAGAGGCTGTTTCGGATCAAATACGAAGAAATTAGACCAATGGCAAAAATGCCCAAAAAAACGCAGAAAAGGGGCATAATCAGTAGTTTAAAACGTATCGAATCGGTTTTTTTGGTTTGCGTCCTTTGATTATTCATTCTCATGATGCTCCTTTAATTATGGGCGTTTGGATTTGAAAAACTAGACACTTAATTCTGGTTGCCTGGATTAGCTTAATTATACAGGCAGGTTTCTTTTAAGTCAAAATAATTATTCTGTCAAATATAGTCCAATCAATAGAAAAAAGCAATCGTTGCGAACGTCCGATCAGGAGGAAGTTGCAAACAATTGCTTTTAATGGCGTAAACAGACTTGTATAATGGTGGAACGCTATCAGGTGCTTTATTGTTCCACAAAATCTACGATGATTTCAATGAGATCCATGGCTAATTGATTATAATGATCTCCGGTAAGGTCATCAGTACCTGAATAAATTAATACAAAGGACTTGGCATTGAGTCCAACCCCTATTTTTATCCGGGGTTTATCTTTGAAAGCGATGGGAATATTATCGTTTCGCAGAGTAATATACATTTTCTCTTTGTCAGCAAAAAGTTTTACCAGGGTTCGTCCATCTTCGGCTTTGATGCTGTAAGAACCATTAAAGGTGATAACCTTGCTGGTGGTGAGCCGATCTCCCAAGGATACTAAAAACTCCTCCAGATTTAATTTCAAATCCGGGTGCCACTGATCCAAAACAATGGTTCGAATGGTCGGGTCATTATTGCTGGAGCCGGTTTCTGCAGGCAGATGTAAGACATTGTCTTTCGACAGGGCATAATATCCTTTTTGGGGATCAACCAGGTTTTGCTCTTCAAGCATGGCAAACGAAATTAAACCAAAGGATTGTTTTTCGGCCCGCCAACCGCTGACGCCGATGGGGGGCAAAAAGTTGGCATTTTTAAAGGGCTGGATATCAACCGGATCATTAGTCAGAGCAACAAATAAAAAATCCGGATTGTATCCGAATTTATCAATACAGAGTTTGATCATGACGGGTTTTTTAAGTACCTTGGGGACATCGTGGTAGAGCTTGTATGCTTCATCCACATCTTCAATAAATCCGCCATCTTTTTGATAATGATAAGCTTTGGCCAAACGATACATTAGAGCCAGTCGGATATTTAGCTTGTCGCCAATGTCTTTGTATTTATTGGGAAATAGTTTTATATTTAATTTTTCTGATGCATCATCATAGGCCGAAATTTTTGATTCAACAAAAATAACATGCCGCTGGAGGCTTTTTTCTTCGGCTATAATGATCAGATTGGGCCTGCCAAACTGTCCCAGTGACGGTTCGATAATAAAAGTAATTTTGACAATATCCGGCAGCCACTCTGGCTTGAAGTCATCAGTAAATTTAATAGTGTTTAAAAATCTCAATTGTTTTTCAAAATCGGTTTCCATATCGAGTATGATGCTGTTCACAACACCTTGGTTACCGTAGAATGTGGTTGTCATAAAGAATCCTCCATTTTTAGTGAGTTTAGTATACCACGTCAAGCCCAACTATAAAAGGATTTTGATGCATGAGTCCGTGAAAATCAGGGGTAAAAATCATGAATAATGGGAAACAAGGGTCTTCATACTTTCAATGACCCAGTCGATGTCATCAGAGTTGACACCATGATTGGTTACAAAACGGTACTCACCATTTTCTGTTCCACTAATTTTAATATTCTTTTTTAGCAGACCTTCAATAAGCGCAGATTCAGTTATCACAGATTCTGGAAGGGTAAAAAAGACCATGTTGATATCCAAACGGTTTCTAAGAACCGAGCAGGAATCGATCTCTTCCAGCCGGGTGGCCAGATAGCGGGCATTCCGGTGGTCTTCTTCCAGCCGGGAGATCATTTCCGTCAGACTGATAATCCCGGCCGCGGCCAGGATTCCGGCCTGTCGGAGGCCACCGCCCATCAGTTTTCTGTTTTTACGGGCTTTTTTTATAAATATTTCGGTTCCCAGTAGTAACGACCCCACCGGTGCACAGAGGCCTTTGGACAGACAGACGTTTACTGAATCCCCTTGGGCGGCAATTTCTTTGACATCAACCCCTAATGCAAGAGCGGCATTAAATATTCGGGCGCCATCAATGTGCACTGGGATGTTTTGGGATTGGGCCAGGGTATAAACCGCTTCCATATTGGCCAAGGGAACAGTTTTTCCCGATGACTGGGCGTTTTCCATACAGATCAGTCCGGTATCCGGGAAATGAATGTCTTCACCCCGGAGCATCAGCGCCAGTTTTTCCACATCAACGCCGTCATCGAGAACCGGAAAGGTTCTGATTTGAACGCCCGAAAGGACCGCGGCTGCGCCGACCTCATGCATCAGGATATGGCAATCATCACCGACCAGGACTTCATTTCCTCTTGTCGTGTGGGTCATGATCGCCAGTTGATTGCCAAAAGTACCGGAGGGTACAAACAGAGCCGCTTCCTTGCCTAAAAGTTCAGCAGCTAGCTTTTCTAACTGGTTGACAGTTGGGTCATCCCCGTAGACATCATCACCCACGGTTGCATTGGCCATAGCGGTTCGCATGGTTTGGGTTGGTTGGGTTACAGTATCACTTCTTAAGTCGATCAACATAATTAAAACTCCTTTGATTGTTTTAATAATTATTTCAGTTTTCATTATTATAGCGCGAAAAGATCTGATCGACAAATAAGTTTTTGATCGGGAAAAGATCTAAATGTATTTATGCAAGGCTTATTACAGAACGACTGATGAGATTGTAAAAATATAAAAATTTGTCAATAAATGAGATTTAAATTAGAGCACTGTCTTAATTGTATAAATATACAGTAAGATAATGGTTAATTACGATAAAAAATAGTTGAAATAAATCGAGGTCATGTTATAATTTGCCCATATGTGAAAGTATGGGGGAATAGTTTTGGAGAAGATTCAAATTACCATCAATTTCTAAAAAGCGTGAGAGATGGTATTATCGTTGTTGACCTAGACAATATGAAGAAGCCCGGGAAAGATTTGAGGATGGGTCTCAATATCCACTTTCTATTATTATGGGAGATGTAAACGGATTAAAGATGACAAATGATGCATTCGGACATCTGGCCGGTGATTCATTATTGATAGCAGCCAGTCAGGTTCTGACTCATTGTTGTCGTTCCACCGATGTGGTCGTGCGATGGGGCGGTGATGAATTTGTTATGCTCCTCCCAAATACCGATGAAGAAACCGTTAAAAAACGGATGAGCAATATGATCGATGCAGTGGTGTCTTGTAAAGTTGACCAAGGGATTCTATCGATATCATTTGGATGGGCAACTAAGCATTCAAAGACAGAACCATTTACTGAATTGTTTAAAAAAGCAGAAAGCATGATGTATAAAAATAAACTAAAAATGAAATCTGAAGTTCGACAAAATACAATTCAGTCAATTATGTATACTTTATATGAAAAAAGCGCAGTTGAAAAAATTCATGCGGAGCGGGTTTGTTATTATTGTATGCGTATTGCTAAAGAAATGAATATGAAAGAAATAGAATTAGAACAGCTCAGGTGGACAGGAATGCTTCATGACATCGGCAAAGTAACAATCGATAAAGAAATTCTTGAAAAAAAGGGAGAATTAACCCCGGAGGAATGGAATGTAATAAAAAAGCATCCAGAAACAGGCTATCATATTATCAATTCAGCCCCTGAAATGGTTGGAATTGCTACCGCAATTTTGTGTCATCATGAACGGTGGGATGGAAAAGGGTATCCAAAAGGCCTGGTAGGTGAAGAGATTCCGATTTTATCAAGAATTATGGCGGTTGGAGCGTCTTATGATACGATATTATCTGAACGAACCTATAAAAAAGCAAAAACCAAAAGCGAAGCGCTGCAGGAGCTTCAGAATTATGCTGGAACCCAATTTGATCCCCAGATTGTATCACTTTTTGTGAATCGGGTGGCAAACACATTATAAAAAAATCGATCATCAGCAAAGTCAAATTTTGTGATGGTCTTTTTCATTTCAGTCCCAAATTATAAAAAAAACCCCTAAAGTCAAAAAGTGCTATGAGATTGTGTTACAATGCTAACAAAAGTATGGTATCATAACAAAATAATTATGTGTAACTCATGTCTTATGTGGAAAGGAAAAGAAAAGATGGTCTCTTTATTAGAGTTAACTCTCCAACTATCAAGAGCTTCGGATATGGTAAGCCCGGAACTGAATCATCATCAACGTCTTGTCGCCTATATTACCAACAACCTAGGGGAAGAGTTGAACTTTGATGAAAAGAAACTAAATGAAGTCTGTGTCGCCGCTGTGCTGCATGATATTGGTGGTTTAAGTATGCAGGAACGAATCAATGTGCTGAAGTTTGAAGCCATTAATCCCCATCAGCATGCCCGAATTGGTTGGCTGCTTCTGAAGGATTACCGAGAATTCAAAAATATAGCCAGAATCATCAAATTTCATCATGTGGATTGGAACGATGGGGAAGGTCTCAGATTTTTGGGGGAAACGGTCATGTCCGAAAGTCATCTCATCCACTTGGCTGACCGGATTGCTACCCTCATCTCTCGGGACGATAAGATGATCAATCAAAAAGACCGAATTTTTGAAAAAATAGTAAGTGCCTCGGGACGAAAATTTAACCCTGAGTTCATCAAAGCTTTTGAACGCTTAAAAGAAAAAGAGTTTTTCTGGTATGATCTGGAGTCTATTTCCAATGGTCGGCGATATTATAAAAAAATAAAATTCCAGGACCAGAGACTGGATATCGACGAATTAATCGGAATTACCAAACTGTTTGCCCGGGTCATTGATTTTCGGAGCAACTTTACTGCAGTTCACAGCGAAGGAGTTTCAGCAGTAGCCAAACGGTTGGCACAGCATTTAAAATGTGATGAGCTGACCTGTAAGAAAATTCAGGCCGCTGGCTACATCCATGATATTGGCAAACTGACAGTTTCCACGGAAATCCTGGAGAAACCGGCGGGACTTACCCAAGCCGAATTTGCTGTCATGAAAGAGCATACCTATCATACTTATGTGTTGTTGTTTCAGATTGCCGGTTTTGAAGAAATAAATGAATTTGCCTCGATGCATCATGAACGGCTGGATGGAACCGGCTATCCCTTTAAAAAGACAGCGTCAGAGCTTTCGCTGGGAGCCAGGATCATGGCGGTGGCAGATATTTTTACCGCAGTATCTGAGAATAGACCCTATCGTAAGGGAATGGAAAAAGAAAAAGTGATCGAGATTTTAAAGCAAATGGTGACGGATCATAAAATTGATCCACACATTGTAGAAATTCTAATTTCGAATTATCAAGATGTAAACAAAGCCCGGATCAGGGCCCAGAAAAAGGCAAGAATACGGTACAATGATTTTGCTAAACTATTGACATCATAAAAGCTATTCAGGTTTTAGGTTTTTGTGAAAAAATGGAAGTGTAAAGAAATTAATAAAAAAATAGTACAATAAAAATCCAGGCTGAATATTTCTGTTCAGCCTGGATTTTTTAGAACGCTTAATATTTGTCAAAATCCAGATTATCAAGGATTATTTCTGATTGAGGAAGTACCAATGACTCTGAATAATCGGTAACAGGTCTGGCAGGCTGATTTTTTGTGTTCTTGAGTTTAAAGGCATCAACCATTTGTTTAAGCATCTCGGCTTGTCCGGAAAGTTCTTCACTGGCAGCAGCGCTTTGTTCGGCTGTTGCTGAATTCGTTTGAACTACTTGGGAAACGGCTTCAATGCCTTGATTGATCTGGGCAATTTCTGAAGCCTGGTCATTGGAGGCCCGGGCAATTCGACCGACCAGATCGGTAACTTTTTCAATTTGCTTAAGAATTTCGGCAAGCCCCAGAGCGGTTTCATCAGCGATTTTAGTGCCGACTTCTACCTTGTCGATGGAGCCTTCAATCAGCCCGGTGGTTTCCTTGGCAGCTTCAGCACTGCGGGCAGCCAGAGTACGGACTTCTTCAGCAACGACGGCAAAACCTTTGCCGTGCTGACCAGCCCGGGCTGCTTCCACAGCGGCATTAAGAGCCAGAATATTGGTCTGAAAGGCAATGTCATCAATGACTTTAATGATTTTAGAAATATTGTGTGAGGAGTCGTTGATTTCGCTCATCGCAGCGACCATCTTAACCATTTGAGAATTGCCAACTTCAGCATTAGAACGAACATTGATGGCCAGTTCATTCGCTTCATTGGCATTTTGGGCGTTGCGTTTTGTTTCGGCAGCAACTTCTTCAATGGAAGCTGTCAACTCCTGAATCGAGCTGGCCTGTTCAGTAGTTCCATGTGATAATGCTTGACCACTATCAGAAATTTGTTGAGCACCGATATCCACCTGACTGGCAGCGACATTGATGTCGTAAAGGGTAGTGCTTAAGCTGGCAGCAATTTGATTTAGGGCTTTTTTGATTGCCAGGAAATCGCCACAGTAGAGGTTGGTAATCTCCAGGTCAAAATTTCCCCGACTCATTTCTTCCAGAGTGTGAGTGATTTCTTCCACGTAGGCTCTTAAAAATTCAATGGTCTGGTTCATATCATGTTTGATTTTTCCATGTTGACCTTTGAAATCACCGTCCATGGTAATTTTGAGATTTCCCTCAGCCAGTTCATTGAGCGTGGCCGAAGCAGCTTGAATCGGATCAATGATCGCATCCAGGGTCTGGTTGAATCCTTCAATGACGGTGGCATATTCACCCTGGAACTTTGTTACATCGCCACGGTTGTTGAGATCTCCGGAAATGGCGATCTGAGCCATGTTTCTGGTTTCTTCAACCAGCATCAAAATCGTTTCGGTCATGCCCAGCAGTGCTGGTACCAGACGGTCGTTCTCACTGCGTTTGCCAATGCTGCGAAGAAAGTCCAGATCACTTAGATCACCGTTACGGATATTGGTGGAAATACTGACAATCCGACCAAGCTGGGCATGAACCCCATTGATGGATCGGGCAATTTCACCGAAAATACCGTCAAAATCGCCGTCAATAGCTTGAGTTAAATCGTTTTTATTCATCAATTTCAAAGTGTGGTCAGCCACCGATAAGGCACCTAATCCATCCAGGCAGGCATTAAGATTATTTTTAATTTCGCGGAAGTCGCCATAATATTCATCAGTAATCTTCGGTGGAATTTCACCCTTGCCAATTCGCTCAATGTATTCGGCAGCGACATTAAGGGGACCGACAACGGCATCCAGAGTACTGTTTACACCGGCAACGATTTCCCGAAAACCACCGCTGAATGCATCAGCATGGCCCCGGGTGTCCAGACGTCCTTCGACGGCTGCCTGAGACAGTGCATTTGCCTCGGTAATCAGGGCTCGGATGGTTTCGATGGTTTTTTTCAGCGCGGGCCCGATTTCATCCTGGGGATCGGTGATTTCCACATTCATGGAAACATCCCCTTCAGAAATGCGGTTGATTGTGCCAATAACCAGAAACTGGAGAGAATCAGCCATTTTGTCCATGGTTGTCGCCATTTCGCCGACCTCGTCGGTGGTATCAATATTAAGACGGTTGCTCAGGTGACCTTTACTCATTTCCTGGATCATATGGTTAGCCTTGCGGAGTGGCCCACAGATCAGGGAGGTCAGTACTAATCCCAAAGCGACAGCGATAATCATACTAATAATCATGATAATGGTCATTGTGGTGGTGACACCAGCCGCCTGGGCAAAATTTTCTTCAGATTTGGTCAAACCATCGGCAAGTTTTAAGTCAGAGAGATTATCGATTGCCGTTTGCAGGGCGGCCGTGGCTTTCCCGGCAGCACCATCTGGACTCATTAAGTTAAACGCTTCAGTGTCCTGGTTTAGGGCAGCTTGGGTCTTCACCGCGTCAAGATGTTTGTTGTATTCTGTCCGGGCGGCTTCAAAGCTGTCAAAGGCTTCTTGCATTTCATCGGTTTGAATCGTTTTCTGGTAATCGTCAGCCAAGGTATCGATTTTTTGTTGGTCTTCAGCAATGCTCTTTTCAATCGACTGAATCAGGGCAGGATCGTTGGCTAGAATCATGTCCCGCAGGTTTACACGCATCTTCTGAAAGGTGGTTGACATTTGACCAACTTGGGAGATGGGCACTGTCATGTTTTCATATAACTCCTGATCAGACTCTTGTAGCGACCAGGTATTTATGATACCAATGAAACCAACAACGCCAACAAGCAGAGCAATAAGAATAAACGATGTCAGCAGTTTCGTTTTAATTTTTAAATTTTTAAACCAATTCAAGTTAGACCTCCGTTAGTTTAATCTGAGGGGGCAAATTGCGGACGGTGTCCTTACTCACCAGTATTGATGTAAAAAAAAAGTCTTATGAGATTAGCTTATCGCTGCGGAATAAATAATTGCTATTCTGGTGATTGGACGGATTGATGCGGGATTTATTTTCTGAAACACCACCTGACTGAATGAATAGATAGTCATTCAAATTAATATAATTTCATTTTTTAATTTCCTGTAAATTATAAGGGATAATCTTGTAAAATGAAACAAAAAAATAACATAATATCGCATTATTTTCTAAAAAGTGCTCCAAATATAGTATAACTCGATCAAAATTTTAATCAAATGTCAATAATGTTAGCAGAAATAGAAAATAGACAGTTGTTTATTGTTATATTCTGGACGATAATGAATCGATATTGACATCCGTTATAAAATCGTAAAATGAAAGAATACATGAGTATTCAAAAAAAATCCTGAAGACAATCGGATTTGACTGTCTTCAGGATTTTTACTTAGAGCATGGAGTATATGGATATGACTTGTTTAGATATCAGTACTTATCACGTTCTGAATCATCCAAAGTGATCCGGGGTTCAGGTTGGGGTGGTGCGACAAAGGGAACCGCAGATACCTTTTTGTTAATCGGCATTGTTCTTTCGACATCGTTGCTGTATTGGTTTTTGAGTTTGAAAGTGCGCATCATCTGTTTAAGAACCTCAGCCTGGCCGGAAAGCTCCTGGCTGGAAGCTGCACTTTCTTCGGCAGTAGCTGAGTTGGTTTGGACTACATTGGAAACTTGTTCAATACCCTTGGTGATTTGTGCAATTTCTGAAGCCTGATCATTGGAGGCCCGGGCGATATTGCCAACCAATCCGGTTACTTTTTCAATCTCATTAAGAATTTCAACCAGACTTTCAGCGGTTTCATCAGCAATCTTGGTGCCAGCTGCAACCTTATCAATCGAGCCTTCAATGAGACCCGTGGTTTCCTTGGCGGCTTCGGCACTGCGGGCTGCCAGGGTTCGCACTTCTTCAGCAACGACGGCAAAGCCTTTGCCATGTTGTCCGGCCCGGGCGGCTTCGACAGCCGCATTAAGAGCGAGAATATTGGTTTGGAAGGCGATGTCATCAATGACCTTGATAATCTTTGAAATATTGTTTGACGATTCGTTGATTTCAACCATGGCAGTGACCATTTTTGACATCTGAGAATTACCTACTTCAGCATTGGTTCGCACTTCAATGGCCCGTTCATTGGCTTCATTGGCGTTTTGGGCGTTTCGCTTGGTTTCTGCGGCCACTTCTTCAATGGAAGCGGTAAGTTCCTGGATGGCACTAGCCTGTTCGGTTGTACCTTGTGATAAGGCTTGACCGCCGTCAGAGATTTGAATGGCACCGGCTTCGACTTGTCCGGCAGCGTCATCAATTTCTTTCATGACTTCACTTAAATGGGTAGTGATCCCATTAATAGCCAGTTTAATGGCGACAAAATCGCCATGATAATAGGTTTTAATTTCCTGGCTGAGGTCGCCCTCTCCAATGCGTTGGAGGGTGATTGTGATTTCGTCAACATAGTTTTTGAGGAAATCAATGGTTCGGTTCATATCCTCTTTTATTTTTCCGTGCTGGCCTTTGTAATCACCATCCATATACGTCTTCAGGTTACCTTTGGCCAGCTCGTCCAAGGCGGTAGAAGCTGCCTGGATCGGCTCAATGACAGCATCCAGGGTTTGGTTAAAGCCAGCAATAACTTTGGCATACTCGCCTTTGAATTTAGCAGGGTCACCCCGATGATCAAGATCGCCTTCAACAGCCAGCCGGGTCATTTCATCGGCTTCGCTAACCAGGGAATGGATATTTTCAATCATTTGAATCAGGCTGGGAATAAATTCATCCGCTTCACTTCGTTTTCCGATGTTAACCAGTTCATCGTAATCACTCATATTGCCGTTGGCAACATTATTGACAATGGCATGGATGTAGTTTAATTTCCAGTGAATTTCATTGACAGAGGTTGCCAAATCGCCAAAGACGCCTAAATAGGTTCCCTCCATTTGGGCCGTAAAATCATTGATAAATAGTCGATGAAGCACTTCACCAGTCTCGGTTAAAGCCCCTAAACCATCGATGCAGGCGTTGATATTATTTTTCAGATCATTAAAATCACCCTTGTATTCAGTGGTGATTTTAGGCGGGATCACGCCGTTGCCAATCCGTTCAATGGCTTTATTGGCAACTTTGAGGGGTTTGACAAAGGTGTTGATCACATTGTTTAAAGAAATGATCATATCTTTGTAGGCCCCGGTGTATTCATTGGTATTTCCCCGGTAGTTGAGTTGTCCAGCTAAAGCAGCGTTTCCAAATTTTACAATGGCATCATGGATTCTGTTCATTTCTGTTAAAACAGCAACCATGGAATAGGCGATTACATCATCGTCAGAACGGGGGATGATTGCAACGTCAAAATCACCCTGTGACATCTGTTGAGCCGCTTCGGAGAGGCATTTGTTGTTTTGAATCATGGTTTCAAAAGATCGCATCAAATCGCCAATCTCGTCATGGGTGGTGATTTCAATGTTTACATCCACCTTGCCCACAGCCACCTGATCGGCGATTTCTTTAAGTTTTACAATCGGTTTCGACAGCTTTTGGGCCATTATAAAGGCTGCAGCACCGCCAATCAGGAGAATAAACAATGAAATCATGATAATCAGATTGCGGAGATTATTGATCGGAGCTAGTACATCATCTTCATATTGGGCGACAATCAGGGTCCAGTTTGTACCAGGAATGGGAGCTGTGGAACCAATTTTGGTTTCTCCGTTTAAAGTATAGGTTAACATCCCGGTGGTTTGGGTTCCCAGTTTCTTTAACGCTAAACCAAAACTCTTCCAAATGCCATCGTTGTCGATAGCGTCAAAGACGTTAACCTGATCCAGTATCATCTGATCATCGGGATGGGCCATCATCGCTCCAGTTTCATTGACAACAAAACCGAACTGGCGGTCGCCATCGCCCATGGCATTGATGATATCCTTTAAGAAGGTTGGATCTCTTCGGCCAACCAATAAGCCAACAATCTGACCGTTGCTTTTTATCGGTGCGACGTCAAATACCACGGGTTCTTTGGTAACTTTACTGATGGCAACATCAGAAATAGATAATTCACCCTTGAAGCCGTTTTCATACCAAAATTCTCCCCAAGAATCAAACTCGCCACCGCCTTTGATATATTTGGCATGACCGTCCTGGTTCATTACGGCAATGTCCTGATAACCCAATCGTTCCACATCGCCAGCAATGGCATCAACTTGAGTTTGCCAGTCCATGGTGGTTACCCGGGCCCGGGAAGCCACTTCACTAAGGGTCGATAAGTTACCATCAATGATGGCGCCAACATGGGAAGCGCCTTCCGTGGTGTACTTTTGAGCATCGGTATTGGCCTGGTTGGTTAACGCAGCAGCACCCAGGTTAACTGTGATGATTCCCAGAGAAAACACGGCCAAGGCCATAAGGACAACTGTAAACAACAGCAGTTTGGTGGATATTCGGGATTTGCGAATGGCTTTATCCGGGATATAGTCAGCTGTATTTGCAGCAGTTTGTGGTGTCAGATCGGTTTGCTTGGTTGGTTCCAGATCCAGCAGCGGTTCTAGATTTTTGTTCATAATAACCCCTTTCAAATATCGTTTTGCAGGTTATCCAGAAAATCAGGGGCCAAGATACGGCCGCAATGATTTTAGCAGGATGTAAGTTGATTTAGGACAAGTGCATACTGACATCGCAAAAGACACCAGTGTTATCATTATATAACTATTTATAACAAAAATCTACCACTTCATAACTAATAATTATCATTGCCGAACAGGTTGTGGCTGGTTGCAGCTTGGTTGCTGTCTGTTAGTTTAATCGCTAAAAACATGCAATATAAATTAAAACCAGACAGAGTGCCTGGTTTTAATTTATATTGATAACAATTTGGTTTTGGCCCATTGCATCGGCTGCCGACAGGGCCTGAGTTACTTTTTTAATCAGTATTTCGTAGGAAATATCATCAGTGAGAATGGCAGTAACCACACCAATGGAAACTGTGTAATAGCAAATCTGGGGAGTGGTTGCGTGGAAAAAAGCGGTGTTTAAGATTTTTCGTCTGAATTTTTCAGCCATTTCTGCAGCACCGGCGGGATCCGTATCTGAGAGAATACAGGCGAATGTGCAATCATCCCATTGGGTAACCAGATCCCCGGAACGTTTCAAGGTTTTATTCAGTATGGTGGCAATCCGGCGATGACAGTCAGTGTTGGATAATTGTTCTTGACAACGAGTAGGTTTCTCTAAAGTGTTAAATTTGATCAGAAGGATTGATAGATAACGTACGGTAGTCTTTGCTTTGTTGATGGCCTCAACGAGCATTGAATCAAATTCTTGACGATTGCCAATTGGAGTAGGGATATCCGTGACGCAGCCGTATCGCTTAGAAACGTCTTCATTTGCAAAAGCGTCATCTGGGGGAACGCAAAATTTACTCATTTTCAGAATTCCTTTCTGATCATAAAAAATATTGACCTGATAGTATTTTATACTTGATTTGGGCGGAATGTAAAGCTTTTTAATCAAAATCAAGCGCTCGTGAATATGTTTATAATTAACAATAAAGGGTAAAATATGGTAGAACGAAGACCTGCAAATTGACAAAGACAGCCACAATAATCATACGCATTTGATTATTGAAAGAATGGAGAACGGGTAATAAAAATAAGGTGTACAGATTGAGCGACATTCAAATTCAAAAAGCAATAGACAACTGTACGGTTAGTGAGGAAAGAATGGATTTTAAAAACGCAAATCTGGTGTATTTTACAGGTACTGGAGGAACAGCTCGAGTTGCTGATGCGTTCGAACATTCGTTAAAAAAAAGAGCAATTGCGGTTCAACGCACCGAGTTAAGGGGTATAACTGAGCCAGTTGTGTTTGGCGATGTATTGGTGCTGTTGTTTCCGGTGTATGCATTTAATGCACCAAAACCCATTACGGAGTGGTTAAAAAAAATTCCGCCTGCCAAAGATCGACCGGCGGTGGTCATTTCTGTTTCAGGTGGAGGCGAAATTTCGCCCAATACAGCGTGTCGATGGGCAACAATTCGTCATCTTGAAAGAAAAGGTTATGATGTAATATACGAAAAAATGATGGTTATGCCATCTAATTTTTTGATCGGTTACGATGAAAGCCTTTGCGCCATGGTTCTTCATGCAACACCAGTAATTGTTGAAAAGGTGGTGACTGAAATTATGGTAGGAGAACGGCATCGAACGCAGCCCTATGGCATCGATCGAATCGCATCAAAACTGGGATATTTTGAGATGATTGGGGGAAGGATTTTTGGTCGGCGACTTAAAGTCAACGAGAAATGTATTGAATGCGGATTGTGTGAAAAATTGTGTCCTCAAGAAAATATTAAAATTAGTGAAGGTAGGCACCATTTTGGCAATGAGTGCGTCATCTGTATGCGTTGTATTTATGGCTGCCCTCAAAAGGCTATTGAACCGGGAATTGGAAAATTTGTGGTGCTTTCAGAAGGCTTTGATTTGAATAAAGTCGAAGACCGCATGGATCATCTGACCGTATATCCCCGTATCAGCAGTGCCACCAGCCATTCGTCACTTCGAGGTGTACGGGATTATCTGATTGAAAGTGATTGTTTTAGACAATAAAAGAATTGGGTGTTAAGGAATTGAAAGTGAGAAACAGCAATGGATTATCAGGAACTCAGTGATTTTTTTGTGCATCTGGATCGTTCTTATTTTATTGACAATGAAATGAAAGAATTTGCAGATCGGGATCAACCCCTGTCAATCGGTTATGAACAAACAATTTCTCAACCTTCTCTGGTGCTTGAAATGACTCAGATTCTCGCCCCAGAGAAAAACAGTTGTGTGTTGGAAATTGGAACGGGTTCAGGTTACCAAACAGCACTTCTGGCTAGATTTTCGAAAATGGTTTATACGATTGAACGAATTCCGGAATTATCGGAAACAGCCCAAAAGAGACTTAATAATTTGGGTTACAAAAATATTGTTTATAAAATTGGCGATGGCAGTGAGGGATGGGCTGAATTTGCCCCCTTCAATCGAATAATCGTCACGGCAGCGGCAGAGAGAATTCCCAAGGAACTCATTGATCAGTTGGCCAGAGGTGGAAAAATGATTATCCCTGTGGGGCCGCCGGAATTACAGGAGTTAAAGCTTATATGTAAAGATGATGATGGGCAGCTTAGGCAGCAGACCGTTGATCTGGTACGTTTTGTTGAAATGAAAGGGAAATATGGTTGGAAAAATAAAGCAGCAGTTAAATAGGATGTTTTTAAAACCCCTGAACCCTTTTTTAAAAGAGGATAGGGGTTTTAAATTTTTAGTCGTTATGGAATACAAAAAGCTGGTTGCGACCGGCTTTTTTGGCTCTGATTAGAGCGGTTTCCGAGCGGGTGAAAAGGGTCGTTAAGGAGTTTTCGGAAGTGCTTTTGTCTAAATAAACGCCGGTAGCCACTCCCAGTGATAAAGTGATGATTGTATTAATTGGTGAGGTTTGGTGAGGAATGCTCAAATTTACTACAGTTTTTCTGATGATTTCAGCGATATGGGCGGCTCCCTTTAAATTAGTGTCCGGGAGTAGACAGATAAATTCCTCACCTTCCCAGCGGGCGGCCAGATCACCGGCACGTTTTAATGTTTTTTTGATTGTACCGGCAACTTCCTGGAGACAAGCATCCCCTTCAGCGCGGCCATAAGTCTCATTATATAATTTAAAATAATCAATATCAATTCTGATCATCGAGAGTGGGGTGTTATTTCGTCTGGCTTTGCGAATTTCGATAGTCAGCATTTCTTCGAAACGGCGACGGTTGGCGAGTTGGGTTAAAGCGTCGGTATCGGTTGTGTTACTGAGAATTTCCCGATAATGCTTGAGCGCCAGCTGGTATTTTATTTTTTGCTCGACATTGGGCAGATCAAAGGGCTTGGAAATAAAATCAACAGCACCAGTTTGGGCGCCATGGGCTTTGTTTTCTTTGTCACTCAGAGTCGTTAAAAAAATGATCGGAATACCCATCGTACTTTCTTCCAGCTGAATTTGTTTACTGACTTCAAAGCCATTCATTTCCGGCATACTGAGATCCAACAGAATTAAGTCGGGGACAGGTTTTTGTGTAGCCATAGCTAAGGCAGCTTTTCCGCTGTTGGCAACAGTGATATCATATTTTTCTACCAGAGCCTCAGCAAGCATTTGGGTGTTCTTGGTTGAATCATCAACCACCAGGATTTTCGGTCTCTGATCTAGAACGCCAGAGCTGGTTAATTGAGTCTGATCATTTACGATTTGCTCTAATGCTGTTAGTTCGTCATCTTTGAGGCGAAGGTTTTTATTATACATCGGTAATATATGTTGGGACACACTACGTCCGTTTTTGAGTTTCTGAGACTCATCTCTGAGCAAGAGAACATGAAATGAAAAATCATAGTTTTATACATTCCTTTC